>NZ_JBIVXW010000012.1:0-158890 GCF_044769405.1 Streptomyces sp. NPDC090442 | reverse complement strand
TTCTTTCCCCCCCACAACGGGGTGGGGCGGGGCGGGTGGGGTGGGGGTGCCAGACGTAAAGCGAAGCAGTCTGGCACCCCCACCCCGCAGGCCCGTCACCGCACCCCAACAGCACCGCGCAGCGGACCGGCGGACCCGTCGGCTCGCCCCGCGCAGCGGACCGGCAGCGGACCAGACAACGCGACCCGCCCCGCCCAAGCGGACCGGCCCGCGCCGCAAGGCGCAAAGACAGCGACCCGCGCGGCGGGAGAGCCAACAACGTGGGAAGCAAACCGCTACGCGCTACGCGCGGGCACGCAACGGCCGTCCTCCACCCGGTACTTCCACCGCGCGCCGTCGGCGACGAGTTCCCGGACCGCCCGGACGAACCGGGCGAGGTGCTCGTCCGGCGTCCCCGCACCGAAGCTGACGCGGATCGCGTTCAGGGAGCGTTCGCCGGGGGCCGCCTCGGGGGCGCCGCACTCGCCCGGGTCCTGGGGGGCGCTGCCCAGGAGCGTGCGGACCAGGGGGTGCGCGCAGAACAGGCCGTCGCGGACGCCGATCCCGTACTCCGCGGAGAGGGCCGCGGCGAAGTGCGAGCTGTTCCAGCCGTCGACGACGAAGGAGAGGACGCCGACGCGCGGCGCGTCGTCGCCGAAGAGGGAGAGGATCCGGACCTCGGGGACGTCGGCCAATCCCGCCCGGACCTGGGCGATCAGCTCCTGTTCGCGGGCGACGAGGCCGTCGAAACCGGCCTCGGTGAGCGCCCGGCAGGCGGAGGCGATGGCGTAGGCGCCGATGACGTTGGGGGAACCTGCCTCGTGCCGGGCGGCGGTGGTGTGCCACTCGACGTCCACCCCGCCGTCGGCGCGCCGGGCCACCTTGCGGCTGGCGCCGCCGCCGGCCAGGTACGGATCGGCGTCCTGGAGCCAGTCGGCGCGGCCGGCCAACACCCCGGCGCCGAACGGCGCGTACAGCTTGTGGCCGGAGAACGCGACCCAGTCGACGTCGAGTTCGCCGAGGTCCACCGGGTGGTGCGGGGCGAGTTGGGCCGCGTCCAGCACGATCCGGGCGCCGTGGGCGTGCGCGGCGGCCGCCAACTCCCGTACCGGCCACAGCTCCCCGGTCACGTTCGAGGCGCCGGTGACGCACACCAGCGCGGGGCCGTACGGCTCGCGGGCGGCCAGCGCCCTCTCCAGGGCGTCCACCGCCTGCCGCGGGGTGCGCGGCGCGTTGAGGTAGGTCACGGCCAGGTCCGCGCGGCGCTCCCAGGGCAGCAGCGAGGCATGGTGCTCGGTCTCGAAGACGAACACCCGGGTGCCCTGCGGCAGCGCGGCGGCCAGCAGGTTCAGCGAGTCGGTGGTGGAACGGGTGAAGACGAGCTGGTCGTCGGGGCGGCAGCCGAGGAAGTCGGCGACCGTCTTGCGGCTGTTCTCGAAGAGATCGGTGGAGAGTTGGGAGAGGTAGCCGGCGCCGCGGTGGACGCTGCCGTAGTACGGCGCGTAGCCGGCCACGTCGTCCCAGACCCGCTGGAGCGCGGGGGCGCTGGCGGCGTAGTCCAGCGCGGCGTAACCGGCCTCGCCGCCGGTCACCAGCGGGACGGTGACATCCCGTCCCAGCACGGGCAGCGGGGCACAGACGGCGCGGTCGGCGGCAGCGGCGGAAACAGACATGGCGAACTCCCGTGAGAGGTAAGCGAATTCACCGCGGTGGGGGCGTCCTCGGGGGCCCGGGGGGCGCGGAGGAACGGCCGACACGGCACTGCGGTGTGAAAGAAGAAGAGCTGAAGGGCGCGGGAACGGGGCCGACGGCCCTAGCGCATTCGCTGCATCACGGGGGGGCTCCCTCGGGGACCAGGATCCCTGGCGAGGGATCCGCGCTTGCCGCAGACCTCGCTGCCTGCGGCCTGGTCATCACCCGGGGCACCCCGCCACGGAAGGAGGGTTGCCGGACAGCGGGCCGGGGCCTGTGTCGCTGTCACTCGTGACCTGGGCATGAATCATGCCACACGATCTTCGGTGCGCAAGCCCCGGTCCGCATTCCGGACCGGGACCTGCGTCACATCCGCCGGCCGTCAGGCGTTGCTGGCCGCCGCCCAGCGCTCCAGGGTCCGCTTGGCCGCCCCGGAGTCGAGGGACTCGGCGGCCCTGCCGAGGCCGTCCCGGATCCGCTCGGTCAGCGGGGCGCCGGACGGCTCCAACGCGGCCAGCGCCGCCGCCGCGTTGAGCAACACCGCCTCCCGCACCGGGCCGGTCTCGCCGTCCAGCAGCCGGCGGGCGACCTCCGCGTTGTACGACGCGTCCGCGCCGCGCAGCGCAGCCACCGGCACCAGGTCGATGCCGACGTCCCGGGGGTCGAACGGCTCCTCGCGGACCGTGCCGTCGCGCACGATCCACACCCGGGAGGTGGCGGTGGTGGTCAGCTCGTCCAGCCCGTCGTCGCCGCGGAAGACCAGCGCGGAGGAGCCACGCTCGGCGAGCACCCCGGCCAGGATCGGCGCCATCCGGGCGTCCGCGACGCCGGTGGCCTGGGCCTTGACCCGGGCGGGGTTGGTCAGCGGGCCCAGCACGTTGAAGGTCGTGCGGATGCCCAACTGGCCGCGGGCGGCCGCCACATGGCGCAGTGCGGGGTGGAACTTGGCCGCGAAGCAGAAGGTGATGCCGGCCTCCTCGGCGACCTCCACGACCCGGCGCGGGCTCAGGTCCAGATTGACGCCCAGCTTCTCCAGCACGTCGGAGGCGCCGCTGGCCGAGGACGCGGCGCGGCTGCCGTGCTTGACGACCTTGGCGCCGGTGCCGGCGACCACGATCGCCGACATGGTGGAGATGTTGACGGTCTTCGCCCCGTCGCCACCGGTGCCGACGATGTCGACGCTGGGGCCGGGCACGTCGATCAGGCTGGCGTGCGCGTACATCGTCCGCACCAGGCCGGAGATCTCCGCGACCGTCTCGCCCTTGGCGCGCAGCGCGACCGCGAAGCCGGCGATCTGCGCGTCGGTGGCCTGACCGCGCATGATCCGGTCCATGACCCAGGCGGTGTCGTCCGCGGTGAGGTCCTGGCCGTCGAGGAGGGTGTTCAGCACGACCGGCCAGGAGCGGTCCGCCACGCTGCCGCCGCCCGCCGGGGTCACAACGTTCATGGTCCACGCTCCTGGTTCGTCTCTCGCCTGTGTCGTCACCCTATCGACCTCCGCGGACGCCGAAGGGCCCCGTCCACAGGAATGGACGGGGCCCTCTGGGTGGCGTACTACCAGCGGTGCGCGCGGGGGCGCCCGCGGGGATCAGTGGTGGCCGTGGCCGCTGGTGATCTCCTTGTACTCCTCGACGGTCGGCTTGGCGATGACGTTGTCCTCGCCGTAGTAGCCCTTGGAAAGCTTGGCGCGCAGCTTCTGCGTGCGCTTGAGCTTGCGCCGAACGCCGTTCTCGTCGACCTCCGGACCGAGTTCGAGCGGCTCGGGCTGCTCGTGCTGGGTCAGGAAGTGGAGCTGCTCCTGGTTGAGCGGCTCGTGGACCTCGATGAACTCACCGTGCGGCAGGCGCTTGATGATGCCGGACTCGCGCCCGTGCAGCACCTTGTCCTTGTCGCGGCGCTGGAGGCCCAGGCAGATCCGCTTGGTGGCGATGAAGGCCAGCACCGGCCCGACGAAGAACGCGATCCGGACGAACCAGGTGATCGCATTGATCGACAGGTGGAAGTGCGTCGCCCACAGGTCGTTGCCGCCACCGATCAGCATCACGAAGTACGCGACGAGCCAGGCCACACCGAAGCCGGTGCGGGTCGGGGTGTTGCGCGGGCGGTCCAGGATGTGGTGCTCGCGCTTGTCGCCGCGGACCCAGGACTCGATGAACGGGTAGACCGCGATGGCGACCAGGACCAACGGGAAGATCAGGATCGGGATCAGCACACCGAAGTTGATGGTGTGGCCCCAGAAGTTCCACTCCCAGCCCGGCATGACACGCACCAGGCCCTCGGCGAAGCCCATGTACCAGTCCGGCTGCGCACCGGTGGACACCTGGTCCGGCCGGTACGGGCCGATGGCCCACACGGGGTTGATGCTGGCGACCGCGGCGATCACCGAGATCACACCGAAGACCAGGAAGAAGAAGCCTCCGGCCTTGGCCATGTAGACCGGCAGCAGCGGCATGCCGACCACGTTGTTGTTGGTCTTGCCGGCACCCGGGAACTGCGTGTGCTTGTGGTAGAAGACCAGGATCAGGTGCGCCACCAGCAGGCCGAGCATGATGCCCGGCAGCAGCAGCACGTGGACCGCGAAGAACCGCGGGATGATGTCGTGCCCGGGGAACTCGCCGCCGAAGATGAACATCTGCAGGTACGAGCCGACCAGCGGCATCGCCAGGATGACGCCCTCGATGAAGCGGACACCGGTGCCGGAGAGCAGGTCGTCCGGGAGCGAGTAACCGGTGAAGCCGGTGAACATGCCCAGGACGAACAGCAGGAAGCCGAACAGCCAGTTGACCTCACGCGGCTTGCGGAACGCACCGGTGAAGAACACCCGCATCATGTGGACCATCATCGCGGCCAGGAAGACCAGCGCCGCCCAGTGGTGGATCTGCCGGATCAGCAGACCACCGCGCACGTCGAAGCTGATGTTCAGCGTCGACTCGAAGGCCTGGGTCATCTTGATCCCGTGCATCGGCACGTAGGACCCGTGGTAGGTGACCTCGGCCATGCTCGGGTGGAAGAACAGCGTCAGGTAGACACCGGTCAGGATGATGATGATGAAGCTGTAGAGCGCGACCTCACCCAACATGAAGGACCAGTGGTCCGGGAAGATCTTGCGCATGTTGGACTTCGCCAGGCTGTAGATGCCCAGCCGGCCGTCGGCCCAGTCGGCGATCCGCTCGCCCCGCGGCGCCTGGCCACGGCGCGTGGTGGTCGCGGTTGTCTCGTTACTCATCCGCGCTCCCAGAAGCTCGGGCCGACGGGCTCCGCGAAGTCGCTTACGGCTTCGAGATAGCCGTCCTTCACCGTGATGTGCAGCTGCGGCAGGGCGTGACCGGCCGGGCCGAAGATCACGCGGCCACCGTCGGAGAGGTCGAAGGTCGACTGGTGGCAGGGGCACAGCACGTGGTGCGTCTGCTGCTCGTACAGGGAGATCGGGCAACCCACGTGGGTGCAGATCTTCGAGTACGCCACGATGCCCTCGTGCGACCAGGCCAGCTCCTGCTTGTCCTTGATGTTCTGCGGCTGGATCCGCACGAGCATCAGGGCGTCCTTGGCGATCTTGTTGGCGAAGTCCTCGTCGCTCTCCTCCAGGCCCTGGGGCTTGGCGAACGTGAGGGAGCCGACCGCGATGTCCTCGGGACGCAGCGGGAGGTTGGTCGACTGGTTGACCAGGCGGACGCCCTTCTTCCAGCCGGTGGTCCGCAGCTTCTTCTCGGGCAGCGGACCGAGGTCACGCAGCAGCACGACGCCGGAGAGCGGCACCAGGGCCATCGCACCGAACATCGTGTTGCGGATCAGCTTGCGCCGACCGAGCTGCGACTCCTTGGCACCCTCCGCGAAGTCCGCCAGGACCTTCGCCTTGACGTCGGGGGTGGCCTCGATCGGGTGCCGCTCCTGCGCCACCTCCTCGTCCGACATCAGCGTGCGGGCCCAGTGGACCGCGCCGGCGCCGATGCAGAAGAGCGCCACACCCAGCGTCAGGCCGAGCGCGAAGTTCAGCCCGCTGATGTGCCCCAGCGGGAAGATGTAGACGATCTTGTCGATCGGGATGGCCACGTACGACGCGATGAACGCGACGGTGGCGAGCATGGACACCATGAAGAGGAAGGCGACGGTGCGCTCGGAGCGCTTGGCGGCCTGCTCATCGATGTCCTGGACGCGGTGCTCGTGGGGCGGCAGCCCGGGGTCGGCGAAGGGGTTGTCCGCCTTCCCTACCGCGCCCTCGTGAGTCGTCTCCCGCTCACTGGGAAGGTTTTCTTCTGTCTCACTCATGACTTCTTGGCCTTCGTAGTCCGGGCTGCGACCCAGATGGCGACCGCGACACACGCACCCAGCCCGAAGATGTAGCCGAAGAGACCTTCGGTCACCGGGCCCAGACCACCGAGTTCCATACCGCCCGGGGTCGCGGTCTTGTCGCCGTTGACGGCGCCGAGGTACGCGACGATGTCCTTCTTGTTCTGCGGGCTCAGCGTGCCGTCACCGAAGGAGGGCATGTTCTGCGGGCCCGTCTGCATGGCCTCGTAGATGTGCTTCGGGTCCACGCCTTCCAGCGTCGGTGCGAACTTGCCGTTGGTGAGGGCACCGCCCTTACCGGTGAAGTTGTGGCACTGCGCGCAGTTGGTGCGGAACAGCTCGCCGCCCTTGGCGACGTCGGCGCCCTCCGCGCTGTACTGCGTCTTGTCGGGCACGGACGGGCCCGGGCCCAGCGACGCGACGTAGGCCGCGAGCTGGTCGATCTGCGCGTTGGTGTAGATGTTCTTCTTCCGCGGCACCTGGGCGCCGGGCTGCTGGGCCGGCATACGGCCGGTGCCCACCTGGAAGTCGACGGCGGCGGCGCCCACGCCGACCAGGCTCGGGCCGTCGGAGCTGCCCTGACCGCCGGTGCCGTGGCAGCTTGCGCAGCCCACGGCGAAGAGCTTCTTGCCCTCCTTGATGGCAAGAGACTGGGCGGTGTCATCGGCTTGAGCCTTGTCCGCCGGCGCGAACGCGGCGTACAGCCCCCCAGTGACCGCCAGCGCGAAGAGTAGGACGACGAGCGCCGCCAGCGGATGGCGCCGTCGTGCGGAGAGCTTTTTCACGGATTACCCCGGTGTCAGGATCTTCTGCGTCGATGCTTTGGCTATGTCTGTCCGATATACGAGTCCGGCCGGACCTGTTACCGGATCAAGTAGATCGTGGCGAAGAGGCCGATCCAGACGACATCGACGAAGTGCCAGTAGTAGGACACGACGATGGCCGCGGTGGCCTGTGTGTGGGTGAACCTCTTGGCCGCGTACGTCCTGCCCAGGACCAGCAGGAAGGCGATCAGACCGCCCGTCACGTGCAGTCCGTGGAAACCGGTGGTCAGGTAGAACACCGAGCCGTACGGGCCGGACGAGAGCGAGAGGCCCTCGTGCTTGACCAGATCGGTGTACTCGAAGACCTGACCGCCGATGAAGATGGCACCCATGATGAAGGTGACCACGAACCACGCGCGCAGCTTCTTGACGTCGCCGCGCTCGGCGGCGAAAACGCCGAGCTGACACGTCAGCGAGCTGAGCACCAGGATCGTGGTGTTGGTCGCGGAGAACGGGAGATTGAGCGCATCGGCGGATTGCTTCCAATACGCCTCGCCCGTTACGGACCGGAGGGTGAAGTACATCGCGAAGAGGGCCGCGAAGAACATCAGCTCGGAACTCAGCCAGATGATGGTTCCGACGCTGGTGAGGTTCGGCCGATTGACCGACGGGTGCGCGTGCCCGGTATCTACTGTCGTTGCTGTCGCCACGACCGACATTATGTCGGTCGCTTATCCCGCCCTCACTCCGGGGGGTGCCGTTCGGTGTGTCAAGGCCCTATGGCCTGCTCGTTCGAAGCGTCCCGACAGTCGCCCGATGGGGGGAAGCGCGCGGTGCCGAGCGGCCGTCGGCCCCTGGAAAACCCGGTCCTGACGGGGCGTCGGCCGCCAACGGAGGCCGTACGGCCTCTCCTATCGGGGCCCGGTCCGGGAGTAGCATCGCGCAACGGTTTGATCCAAAAGCCGTGCCGCTACGTAGATGCCGCGACAAAGGTGGAGGAACGATGCAGGCGACTGCCACGGTGCTGGTCTACAGCGACAACGCCAACACCCGCGAGCAGGTCCGGCTGGCGGCCGGACGGCGCCCGGCCCCCGACGCCCCGCAGATCGAGATCCTGGAGTGCGCGACCGCCCCGGCCGTCCTGGAAGCCCTGGAGCAGGGCGGCATCGACGTCTGCGTGTTGGACGGCGAGACCGCGCCGGCGGGCGGCATGGGCGTCTGCCGGCAGATCAAGGACGAGGTCTTCCAGTGCCCGCCGGTGCTGCTGCTGATCGGCCGCCCCCAGGACGCCTGGTTGGCCACCTGGAGCCGCGCGGACGCCGCGGTGACCCATCCGTTGGACCCGGTGGCGTTCGCCGACGCACTGGCCGGTCTGCTGCGCCGACGGAGCCTCACCCAGGACGTGGTGCCGGCCTGAGGGCCCTGAGCGGTCGCTGAGCGGCCCTCAGACCTGCGGACGCAGCCGGGCGTCGGCGGCGGGATTCTGCTCGCGCTCGGCCGCGCCTGTGGTCATGGGGGCCTTGCTCTTGAGCGCGCTGCCGGCCCGCCAGTCCTTCCAGGGCATGTTCCAGTCGCCGAAGCCGTTGTCGAACGGCGTCATGGTGTCGCCGCTGCTGTTGACGACCTTGACGACGTCGCCGACCCGGACGGTGTTGAAGAACCACTGGGCGTTGCCGGTGGACATGCCGGTGCAGCCATGGCTGACGTTGGCGGCGCCCTGGGAGCCGACCGACCAGGGGGCGGCGTGCACGTACTCGCCGCTCCAGGTGACCCGGGTCGCCCAGTAGACCGGCAGGTCGTAGGAGTCCGAACTCCCCTCGGCGATACCGACGGTGGCGCTGCGCATCCGCACGAAGCTCTCCTTGCCGAGCACGACCTTGACGCCGTTGCGGGTGGAGAAGCCCGGCTTGCCGGTGGTGACCGGGATGGTGTTGATGACCTTGCCGTTGCGCGTCACCGTCATCTGGTGCGCGCCGGCGTCGGTGACCGCCTCGACCCGGTCACCGGTGGTGAGCCGAACGGGCTTTGCGGGGCCGCCGTAGAGGCCACCGGTGATCTTCAGGCCGTCGAGGTTGCTGTGCACGGCGACGGTGGCGTGGGCCGGCCAGTAGTCCTTGGGGCGGAAGTGCAGCTTCTTGTTGTCCACCCAGTACCAGGCGCCCTCCACACGGGGCGAGGAGTCGACCTTCAGGGCGCTCTCGACGACGGCCCGGGCCTTGGGGTCGGTGACCGGCTTGCTCAGCTCGGCGGTGACCGGCTCGCCGACGCCGTACTCCCCGCTCTGCGGGCCGAACTTGACGGTCAGCCGGTCGCCGACTTCCTTGGTGTTGACCACCAGGGTCTTGCGGCCCGGGGTGCCGTCCTCCTCCTCGGTGCTGACCTGCACCGTGTAGCGGGTGCCGGCAGCCAGCGGCACGGTGGTGCGCCAGTGCCGTCCGTCGGCGCTCAGTTCGCCGCGTACGTAGCGGCCGGTGACATCGGTGGCGGTGACGTCCGTGATCCGGGAGTCGTCCCCCTTGAGGGAGACCTCAAGCGGCTTGTCGGGGTCCGCCTTCTGCTTGCCGTCCGTCGGGGTGTTCGCCGATATCTGGTCGGACGCGTCGTAGGGGTTGGCCGAGAGGGTTTCCGACGACGAGCCCCCGCACGCGGTGGTGCTCACCGCGAGGGGCACGAGCAGGAGGCCGCAGCTCAGCACCTTCCGGGTTCGAGGTCTGTGACTCATGCCCCAAACGTAGGAAGAATCCCCCTTGGTGGCGCGCTGGAGGACTGCAAACGGGTCGGTCCCGGACACCTGTTGGGGTGTCCGGGACCGACCCGTGCGGCGTGTCTGCCGCGCTTCTCGCCTGGTGTGTACTACTGGGTGCGGTTCTCGCCGCGGTAGTACTCGAAGACCCAGCCGAAGAGGGCCGCGAGGATCACCGGCAGGGAGAAGTACAGCAGCCAGAAGCCGAAGACCACGCCCAGGAAGGCGAGCGCGCCGCCGACGCCCAGGAAGAGCGGCTGCCAGCTGTGCGGGCTGAAGAAGCCCAGTTCACCGGCGTCGTCGGCGACCTCGGCGTCCTCGTTGTCCTGTGCGCCCGCGTCGACCCGCCGGGCCGTGAAGGCCAGGTAGTAGCCGACCATGATGCACAGGCCGAACGCCAGGAAGAGCGCCGTGGTACCGGCCGGCTCCTTCGACCACACGCCGTAGACGACCGCCATGGCGAGGATGAAGACGCTCAGCCAGATGAACATCTTGCCCTGGATCTTCACTTGCCCGCCTCCTTGCCGCCGGCCAGCGCCTTGTCACCCTCGCGACCGTTGTGCAGCGCGTCGAGCGCCGCGATCTCGGGGTGGTGCAGGTCGAACGCCGGGGATTCGGAACGGATCCGCGGCAGGGTGAGGAAGTTGTGCCGCGGCGGCGGGCAGGAGGTCGCCCACTCCAGCGAACGGCCGTAGCCCCAGGGGTCGTCCACCTCGATCTTCTCGCCGTACTTGGCGGTCTTCCAGACGTTGTAGAAGAACGGGAGGATCGACATGCCGAGCAGGAACGAGCTGATCGTGGAGATGGTGTTCAGCGTCGTGAAGCCGTCGGCGGCGAGGTAGTCCGCGTAGCGGCGGGGCATGCCCTCGGCGCCCAGCCAGTGCTGGACCAGGAACGTGCCGTGGAAGCCGATGAACAGCGTCCAGAACGTGATCTTGCCGAGGCGCTCGTCGAGCATCTTGCCGGTGAACTTCGGCCACCAGAAGTGGAATCCGGCGAACATCGCGAAGACGACGGTGCCGAAGACCACGTAGTGGAAGTGGGCCACCACGAAGTACGAGTCGGAGATGTGGAAGTCCATCGGGGGCGACGCCAGGATGACGCCGGTCAGACCACCGAAGGTGAAGGTGATCAGGAAGCCGATGGCCCAGAGCATCGGCGTCTCGAAGGAGAGCGAGCCCTTCCACATCGTGCCGATCCAGTTGAAGAACTTCACGCCGGTCGGCACGGCGATGAGGAACGTCATGAAGGAGAAGAACGGGAGCAATACGCCGCCCGTCACATACATGTGGTGCGCCCACACCGTCACCGAAAGGCCGGCGATGGAAATCGTCGCGGCGATCAGGCCGATGTAACCGAACATCGGCTTCCGGGAGAAGACCGGAATGACCTCGGAAATGATGCCGAAGAACGGTAGGGCAATGATGTACACCTCTGGATGGCCGAAGAACCAGAAGAGGTGTTGCCAGAGCAGTGCGCCGCCATTGGCCGCGTCGAATACGTGGGCACCGAATTTACGGTCCGCCTCCAGGGCGAACAGCGCGGCGGCCAGCACCGGGAAGGCGAGCAGGACCAGCACACCGGTCAGCAGCACGTTCCAGGTGAAGATCGGCATCCGGAACATCGTCATGCCGGGGGCGCGCATGCAGATGATGGTGGTGATGAAGTTGACCGAGCCGAGGATCGTGCCGAAGCCGGAGAAGGCCAGACCCATGATCCACATGTCGGCGCCGACGCCCGGCGAACGCACCGCGTCCGAGAGCGGCGAGTAGGCGAACCAGCCGAAGTCCGCGGCACCCTGCGGGGTGAGGAAGCCGGCGACCGCGATGAGCGAGCCGAAGAGGTAGAGCCAGTAGGCGAACATGTTCAGCCGCGGGAACGCCACGTCGGGCGCGCCGATCTGCAGCGGCATGATCCAGTTCGCGAAGCCGGCGAACAGCGGCGTCGCGAACATCAGCAGCATGATCGTGCCGTGCATCGTGAACGCCTGGTTGAACTGCTCGTTCGACATGATCTGCGTACCCGGGCGGGCCAGTTCGGCGCGCATGAGGAGCGCCATCAGGCCGCCGATGCAGAAGAACGCGAACGACGTGACCAGGTACATCGTGCCGATGGTCTTGTGGTCAGTGGTCGTGAGCCACTTGACGGCAGCGATACCGGGTTGCTTCTTGCGTACGGGTGGTGCTGCCGGAGCCGATTCGGCGGCGGCACCCTGAGGTTCGTTGAGGATGCTCACTGGTTCTTGGTCTCCGCATTCCTGGCGTGGTCAGTCTGCTTGATACCCGCCGGCAGGTACCCGGTCTGACCCTTCGCCGCCAGGTCCTTCAGGTGCTGCCGGTACTTGGCAGGCGAAACGACCTTGACGTTGAAGAGCATCCGGGAGTGGTCGACGCCGCAGAGCTCCGCACACTTGCCCATGAAGGTGCCCTCCTTGTTGGGGGTCACCTCGAAGACGTTGGTGTGGCCCGGGATGACGTCCTGCTTCATCAGGAACGGCACCACCCAGAAGGAGTGGATGACGTCGCGCGAGGTCAGCACGAACTGGACGGTCTCGCCCTTCGGCAGCCACAGCGTCGGACCGGGGTTGCCGGTCTGCGGGTTGCGGGTGGCCGGCGTGCCGTAGTCGTAGACGCCCTCCGCGCCCTGCGGCGCGGACTTCTTCCACTTGTCCGGAATCGCGGCGAGCTCAGGAGAGTTGATGTTCGTGGTCGACTTGTTGCCGTCCACGTTCTCCAGGTAGTTGAACGCCCAGCTCCACTGGAAGCCCACGACGTTGATGACGTGGTCCGGCTTCTTGGAGGTCTTGAGGAGCGCGCTCTCATCGCGGGCGGTGAAGTAGAACAGCACCGCGATGATGATGAACGGGACGATCGTGTACAACGCCTCGATCGGCATGTTGTACCGCGTCTGAGCGGGGACCTCCACCTTGGTCCGGCTACGGCGGTGGAAGATCACGCTCCAGATGATCAGGCCCCACACCAGCACGCCCGTTGCGAGGGCGGCGGCCCAGGAGCCCTGCCAAAGAGAGAGGATCCGCGGCGCCTCGTCGGTGACGGGCGTTGGCATGCCGAGGCGGGGGAAGTCCTTGTATGTGCAACCAGTCGCGGTCGCCAGGACCAGGCCCGCAGCAAGCACCTGCGGCAGCTTCCGCCGCATCGGGCGCCGCGACGAGCGGTCGGAGCCGTTGGGACTCACGTAGCGCCTTCCCGAGAGTCTCGCCCGAGCGGTCGGCTGCGGCCTTACTCGCTGGTCGGTCGCCGCCCTGCTTCGGGCAGGGGTTTGGATGTTTATGCGGACCAAACCCTACTGGACGCTATTTGGGGTCGCGCGGGGAGGGTGCCCAACGCGCCGCGCGGCACCCCTAAGGGGTAGCCGAGCCCGTGCGGAGCAGGCGTTTTGGGGCCCGACGGCCGCCCGCCGGCGGGCATCTGACGGGCCGCCCGGCAACGGCCCCACCGGTGCTCTACCGTCTCGTACGTGCCCTACTTCGACGCCGCCTCCGCCGCCCCGCTGCATCCCGTCGCCCGGGAGGCCCTGCTCGCCGCGCTCGACGAGGGGTGGGCCGACCCGGCCCGGCTGTACCGCGAGGGCCGGCGGGCCCGGCTGTTGTTGGACGCGGCGCGGGAGGCCGCCGCGGGGGCGGTCGGGTGTCGCGCCGACGAGCTGACGTTCACCCCATCGGGGACGCATGCGGTGCATTCGGGCATCTTCGGTGCGTTGGCGGCCCGTCGGCGGGTGGGGCGGCGGCTGGTGCACTCCGCCGTCGAGCACTCCTCGGTGCTGCACGCCGCCGAGGTGCACGCGGCGGACGGCGGGACGGTGACGGAGGTTCCGGTGGACCGAGCGGGCCGGGTGGCGGCCGCTGAGGTGGCCGCCGCGCTCGGCGGGGACGCCGCGTTGGTGTGCCTGCAGTCCGCCAACCACGAGGTGGGCACCGAGCAGCCGGTGGCGGAGGTGGCCGCGCTCTGCCGGGCGGCCGGGGTGCCGCTGCTGGTGGACGCGGCGCAGTCGGTGGCGTGGGGACCGGTGCCGGGTCCCTGGTCGGTGCTGACGGCGAGCGCCCACAAGTGGGGCGGGCCGCCCGGGGTGGGGCTGTTGGTCGTCCGCAAGGGAACCCGGTTCGCGCCCCAGGGACCGCTGGACGAGCGGGAGTCGGGCCGTAGCCCGGGGTTCGAGAACCTGCCGGCCGTGGTGGCCGCGGCGGCGTCGCTGCGCGCCCTGCGGGCCGCCGTGGAGGGCGGGGCGGACGAGGCGGGGCGACTGCGCGGGGTGGTGGACCGGATCCGGGCGCGGGTGCCGGAGCTGGTGCCGGACGTGGAGGTGGTCGGCGATCCGGTGCGGCGGCTGCCGCATCTGGTCACCTTCTCCTGCCTCTATGTCGACGGGGAGGCGCTGCTGCACGAGTTGGACCGCGCCGGCTTCTCCGTTTCCTCCGGTTCGTCCTGTACGTCCAGCACGCTGACGCCCAGCCATGTGCTGCGCGCGATGGGGGTGCTGTCGGAGGGCAACGTCCGGGTCTCGCTGCCGTGGGGCGCTCAAGAGGCGGACGTGGAGCGGTTCCTGGCGGTGCTGCCGGAGGTGGTCCGGTCGGTGCGGGAGCGGTTCGGGGCGCCGGCGGCGGGGCCGGTGCGGCCGGCGGCGCCGGAGGCCGCGCCGGGCATCGTGGTGGACGCGCTCGGCCGGCGCTGCCCGGTGCCGGTCATCGAGTTGGCGAAGGTGATCGGTGAGGTGCCGGTCGGCGGGACGGTGACCGTGCTGTCCGACGACGCGGCGGCGCGGCAGGACATCCCGGCGTGGTGCGCGATGCGGGAGCAGGAGTACGTCGGCGAGGAGCCGGCGGAGCGCGGCGTCGCGTACGTGGTGCGGCGGCGCGGTTGAGCGCGGTCCCGTCCGGGGGCGGCGTGGTGTGCGCGGCCCCCGGACGGGTCCGGTGACCTCAGAGCAGGTGCTGCTGGACCTCGCCGGCGGCCTCGTGGCCGTACGCCTTGGTGAAGCGGTCCATGAAGTGGCTGCGGTGCAGCTCGTACTCCTGGGTGCCGACGGTCTCGATGACCAGGGTGGCGAGCATGCAGCCGATCTGGGCGGCGCGCTCCAGGCCGACGCCCCAGGCGAGGCCGGCGAGGAAGCCGGCGCGGAAGGCGTCGCCGACGCCGGTGGGGTCGGCCTTCTCCTTCTCCTCGGGGACGCCGACCACGATGTCCGGCTGGCCGACCCGCTCGATGCGGACGCCGTTGGAGCCGAGGGTGGTGACGCGGGTGCCGACCTTGGTGAGGATCTCCTCGGCGGTCCAGCCGGTCTTGGACTCGATCAGCCCGGCCTCGTACTCGTTGTTGAAGAGGTAGGTGGCGCCCTCCATGAGGGTGCGGATGTTCTCGCCGTCCATCCGCGCGATCTGCTGGGAGAAGTCGGCGGCGAACGGGATCCCGCGGGTGCGGCACTCCTCGGTGTGCCGGATCATCGCCTCCGGGTCGTCCGCGCCGATCAGCACGAGGTCCAGGCCGCCGACCCGCTCGGCGACGGTCTGCAGCTCGATCAGCCGGGCCTCGCTCATGGCACCGGTGTAGAAGGAGCCGATCTGGTTGTGGTCGGCGTCGGTGGTGCAGACGAAGCGGGCGGTGTGCAGGACCTCGGAGATGCGCACCGAGCGGGTGTCGACGCCGTGCCGGTCGAGCCAGGCGCGGTACTCCTCGAAGTCGTTGCCGGCGGCGCCGACCAGGATCGGCCGGATGCCGAGCTGGCCCATGCCGAAGCAGATGTTGGGCGCGACCCCGCCGCGGCGGACGTCGAGCTGGTCGACGAGGAAGGAGAGGGAGACCGTATGCAACTGGTCGGCGACCAACTGGTCGGCGAAGCGACCGGGGAAGGTCATCAGGTGGTCGGTGGCGATGGAGCCGGAGACTGCGATACGCACGGCGGGTCTGCTCCTGCGGAGGGCGTGGGGTTGGCGGACGGAGGGCAACGCTACCGGGCGGGACCGTCGGTGACTGCCGGTTCCCGGTCATCCGGACAGCAGGAAAACACCCCATAATAGGGCGATTCGGGGGCGCGGAGGGAAGGCGCCTTGCACCGGGCGGCCCGGCCCGTGAGGGCCGTCACAGGCACCGCGGGGCGAGCGGCGGCCGGCGCGCGGGGAACCGCATGCGCCCCCGTTCCGTCCCATCGGCGGCCACCCGCTGGGTGGCACGTCAGATGACCGGCGGAGCGTGAAGGAGCGAAGCGGTGAGTACCGAGGACACCCCCCAGAGCCAGGACACCCCGCAGGCCCCCCGTCCGGCCCGGCGCGGCCGGCGCACTCCCCTGGTCGTCGCGTCGGTCGCCGGCGCGGTGCTGGTGGCCGGGGGCGGCGCGTACTGGGCCTCGTCGGCGTCCGGCAGCGCGGGGGCGGGCGCGGCCAAGGGCGACCCGCCGCCGCTGGTGCTGGACTCCGCGTCGATCGCGGTCGGCGAGCCCGGGCCGCAGCACGACCGGTACCGGGTGACGGGGCAACTGCCAAACGGGCCACGGTCCGCGCCCGTCTACCGGCCCGCGGGCGACGTGGGCCAGCCGGCGGTGGAACGGCTGGCGAAGGCGTTGGATGTGTCCGGATCGGTGCGGTCGGACGGCGCCTGGTGGCAGGTCGGCGGGCCGGGCCCGGACGGGCGGGGCAGCACGCTGCGGGTCGCCAAGTCCGGCGCGGGGAGTTGGACGTTCAGCCGGTACGGCGGCGGGAGCGACACCAAGTGCCCGCTGACGGACGGGCGGTCGGGCTGTCCGTCGTACCGCGGGGGCACGGACGGCGGGGGCGGGGACGCCGGCGGCGGGCCGGTGTCCGAGGCGAAGGCGCGGGAGGCGGTCCGACCGGTGCTGGCCGCGGTCGGCCAGTCGGACGCCCGGCTGGACGCGGGCCAGACGTACTCCGCGGTGCGGGTGGTGACCGCGGACCCGGTGGTCGGCGGGCTGCCGACGTACGGCTGGCAGAGCCGGCTCCAGGTCGGCTCCGACGGGCAACTGGTGGGCGGCAGCGGCGAGTTGGCGAGCCCGGTCAAGGGCGCGGAGTACCCCGTCCGGGACGCCCGGACCACGCTGGGCACGCTCAACGGCGGCGGCCGGACGATGCGGCCGCTGGCCGACTGCCCGTCGGTGCCCACCTTCCAGCACAAGGACGCCAAGGCCGCGCAGGGCGGGATCGCGCCGTGCGAGCCGGCCCCGAACGGGAAGCAGCCGACCCCCGAGGTGACCGGTGCGGTCTTCGGGCTGGCCGCGCGGTTCTCGCAGGGCGGGGAGGTGTTGGTGCCGTCCTGGCTCTACACGGTGCGCACGCCGGGCGCCACGGGCGGACCGGCGAGCACCTCGACGGTGGCCGGGACCGCGGTGGACCCGAAGTACCTGCGCGGCAGCGAGCCGTCGTCGCCGCGACCGTCCACGCCCGGGGCGACGTCGATGGCGCTGTCCGGCTACGCGGTGGCCGACGGCGGCCGGACGCTGACCGTCCACTTCTGGGGCGGGGTGTGCAGCACGTACGAGGCGAGCGTGACCGAGTCGTCCGACGCCGTGCGGGTCTCGGTCACCGGCGAGGAGAAGCGGCCCGGGCAGATCTGCGTGAAGATCGCCAAGGACTTCACCAAGACCGTGACGCTGCACGCGCCGTTGGACGGCCGGAAGGTCGTGGACGGGACGTCCGGCAAGGCGGTCCCGCTGCGCTGAGCGCTCCCCCGCACCGAGCCCGCACATGACGGAGGCGGCGCCCCCATCGGGAGCGCCGCCTTCGCACGTCGTGGCCCGTGGGCCCGGCCCGCCTTAGCTGAAGGAGTCGCCGCAGGCGCAGGAGCCGGTGGCGTTCGGGTTGTCGATCGTGAAGCCCTGCTTCTCGATCGTGTCGACGAAGTCGATGGAGGCGCCGCCCAGGTAGGGGGCGCTCATCCGGTCGGTGACGACCTTGACGCCGTCGAAGTCCTTGACGACGTCGCCGTCGAGCGAACGCTCGTCGAAGAAGAGCTGGTAACGCAGGCCGGAGCAGCCGCCGGGCTGGACCGCCACCCGCAGCGCGAGATCTTCCCGGCCCTCCTGCTCCAGCAGGCTCTTGACCTTCGACGCGGCCGCGTCGGACAGGATGATGCCGTCGGTGACGGTGGTCTCGTCCTGAACGCTCATCTACATCTCTCCCGGGTTGTACGGACCGCTTGCCATCGGTTGCGAACCACTCCAACCGTCGGCGTCCCGGATTAATTCCGGCTGCGCGTGATCTGTCCTTCTCTTCTTCTCATGCTCGCACACCGACGGTGGGACGCCGGTGTGCCTTCCTGCACACGGACGCCCGCGGGGCCCGGCGGTTGATGCGTCACATCGACACTATGGCCATCGTCAAAGTGACGTGAAGCGGCTATGATAGATAGCGTCAAATAGACGAAAAGGCGGAGTCGCAGCGCATCCTGCCGTCCCCGCAGAGACCGTCCGCAAGGACTTTCCGCAGAGAAGAGAGGGTGCGTGTCGTGACCACCGCCCAGCCCCTGGACGTCCAGCCGACCCCGCTGGCGCTGCTCCTGCTCGGCCGCGAGGCCGACCCGAGGAGCGAGCGCGGCGTGGAGTGCCCCGGCGATCTGCCGGCCCCCTCCGACCCGGACCTGGTCGAGCGCGCCCGCGCCGCCAAGGCCAAGCTGGGCGAGCGGGTCTTCGTCCTCGGGCACCACTACCAGCGCGACGAGGTCATCGAGTTCGCGGACGTCACCGGCGACTCCTTCAAGCTGGCGCGGGACGCCGCGGCCCGGCCGGACGCCGAGTACATCGTCTTCTGCGGTGTGCACTTCATGGCCGAGTCGGCCGACATCCTCACCGGCGACGACCAGCAGGTGATCCTCCCCGACCTGGCGGCGGGCTGCTCGATGGCGGACATGGCCACCGCCGAGCAGGTCGCCGAGTGCTGGGACGTGCTGACGGGAGCCGGCATCGCCGAGGCGACGGTCCCGGTCTCGTACATGAACTCGTCCGCCGACATCAAGGCGTTCACGGGCAGGCACGGCGGCACCATCTGCACCTCGTCCAACGCCAAGCGGGCGCTGGAGTGGGCGTTCGGCGAGGGAGAGAAGGTGCTCTTCCTGCCCGACCAGCACCTGGGGCGCAACACCGCCGTGCGGGACCTGGGCATGTCCCTGGACGACTGCGTGGTCTACAACCCGCACAAGCCGAACGGCGGGCTGACCGCGGACGAGCTGCGCGGCGCGAAGATGATCCTGTGGCGCGGCCACTGCTCGGTACACGGCCGCTTCTCGCTGGAGTCGGTCGAGGACGTCCGCGCCCGGATACCCGGCGTCAACGTGCTGGTCCACCCGGAGTGCAAGCACGAGGTCGTGGCGGCGGCGGACCACGTCGGGTCGACGGAGCACATCATCAAGGCGCTGGAGGCGGCGCCGGCCGGCTCGAAGTGGGCGATCGGCACCGAGTTGAACCTCGTGCGCCGCCTGGCCAACCGCTTCGCGGCCGAGGACAAGGAGATCGTCTTCCTCGACAAGACGGTCTGCTTCTGCTCGACGATGAACCGCATCGACCTGCCGCACCTGGTGTGGGCGCTGGAGTCGCTGGCCGACGGCAAGGTCGTCAACCGCATCCGGGTCGACGCGGAGACCGAGCACTTCGCCAAGTTGGCGCTGGAGCGGATGCTGGCGCTGCCGTAGCGGCAACGGGAACGGCACGGGCGGGGCGGCCTCTCGACGGGGCCGCCCCGCCCGTTGTGCGCCGGCCGCTGGCCGGTGCGCTCGACCGCCGCCGGCGCGGGGACCGCGCCCCGGGCGCCGTCGGACACTCTCATGTCGCGGACATGACATCAGGGCGCAACCCTCACCCTGAGAGACCCCGTGACCAGCAGAAACAAGACTCCGCACCCCTTCCTCTTTTCCGGCCCGGCGCGGGAACCTCGGGACCAGGAGAACCAGGGGAACCATCGGGCCCGGCAAGGCCCAGGGGTCGAGGAGGCAGAAGGACCGTGAGCGGCACCGAGGACGACCGTGCGGCGCGCCAGGCGGAGAGCGCCGCTGGCGAGTGGTACGTGGACGACCGCTGCACCAACTGCGATGTGGCGCGGCAGCTCGCGCCGGGGCTGATCGAGGAGGTCGACGGCCGGTCCGAGGTGGTCCGGCAGCCGCACGGGGCGGAGGAGGAACGGCGGCTGCACGCCGTGGCGTTCGCCTGCCCGACGCGTTCGGTGCGGCGGCGGGGCGGGCGGGTGGCGGCCGAGTCGGACCCGTTCCCGCTGCGGCTGGACGACGCGGTCAGCTTCTGCGGGCACAACTCGCCGCACACCGCCGGCGCCAACGCCTACCTGCTGCGGCGGCCGGACGGGTCCCAACTGATGGTCGACACCCCGCGGTTCGCCGAGCCGTTGGCCGCGCGGTTCGAGGCGGCCGGGGCGGTGACCGACGTGCTGCTCACCCACCGGGACCACGCCGCGCACGGCCGCCGCTACGCCGACCGGTTCGGGGCCCGGCTGTGGATCCACGAGGGGGATCTGGACGCGGCGCCGGACGCGGACCGGGTGCTGCGCGGCACCGACCCGGTGAAGATCGTCGAGGGGGTGGCGGCCCATCCCCTGCCCGGGCACACGCTGGGCAGCGTGCTCTACGTCGCGGACGAGCGGTACTGCTTCAGCGGCGACAGCTTCTACTGGTCGCGGGCCACCGGGGACATCGAGGTGGCCGAGAGCGTCACCTGGTACTCCATCACGGAGTTGGCGGCGTCGCTGGCCCGGACCGTGGACCGGCTGCGCTTCTCCTGGCTGCTGCCCGGGCACGGGGACCGCAAGCGGCTGCCGGCGGCGGAGATGGGGCGGCGGATGCGGGAGTTGGCCGCCCGGACCGGGGAACTGCGGCCGCGGGCGGTGGACTTCACGGCGGTGCGGTGGTGACCGGCGGCCGGGCGGCCCCGTGACGCGAGGAGCCCCCGCGGCCGCTGGTGCGCGGCGGCGGGGGCTCCCCCTGTGGCCCTTTCCGTCAGGCCGTCCTTCTGGGGCATCCGGAGCGGACGGGCGTCACACCCCGGCCGGCTCCGGCGTCCGGTCGGCGTCCGCGGGGGCCGCGGGGCCGCCGTCCTGCCCGGCCCGCTTGGCCGCCTTCTTCTTCGCCCGGCGCTCCTTGCGGAGCTCGATGATCGCGTAGAGCGTCGGGACGAGGAGGAGGGTGAGCAGGGTGGAGGTGATCAGACCGCCGATCACGACCACGGCCAGCGGCTGGGAGATGAAGCCGCCGTCCCCGGTGATCGACAGCGCCATCGGCAGCAGCGCCATGATCGTGGCCAACGCGGTCATCAGGATCGGGCGGAGCCGGTGCCGGCCGCCCTCGATGACCGCCTCGACGACGCCGTAGCCCTTGGCCCGGTACTGGTTGATCAGGTCGATCAGCACGATGGCGTTGGTGACCACGATGCCGATCAGCATCAGCATGCCGATCATGGCCGGGACGCCCATCGGGGTGCCGGTGGCCACCAGCAGGCCGAGCGCGCCGGTCGCCGCGAACGGGATGGAGATCAGCAGGATCAGCGGCTGGACGATGGACCGGAAGGTGCCCACCAGCAGCAGGAAGACGATCGCGATGGCCGCCAGCATGGCCAGGCCCAGCTTGCCGAACGCGTCGGTCTGGTCCTGGGAGACGCCGCCGACGGTGGCGGTGGCGCCGGCCGGCAGCTTCAGCGACGTGATCTCGCTCTGCAGTTTGGCGGAGACCGCGCCGGTGTTGTCGCCGGTCGGCTTGGCGGTCACGGTCGCCGAGCGGGCGCCGTCGATCCGGGTCATCTGGACCGGCCCGGCCACCGTCTTGACGGTGGCCAGGTCGCCGAGGCGGGCCGTCCCGGACGGGGTCGGCAGCGGCAGGTCCTTCAACTGGGCCTCGGTGGTGGCCGGGTGGGCCGACCTGATCACCACGTCGCGCTCGGTGTCGTCGAGCACGGCCTTGCCGCTGGGGGTGCCGGAGACCGCCTGGGCGACGGCCGCGCCGAGCGTGGCCTGGGTGTAACCGGCCGCGGCGGCCTTGTCGTTGGGCGTCACGGAGATCCGCGGCACGCTCTGCGCCAGGTCGCTCTGGACGTCGGTGACGTGGTCCAGGCCGGCGACGGCCTTGCGGACCTGCTCGCTGGCCTGCTGCAGCACGCCGGCGTCGGCGGCCTTGACCACCACGCTGAGGTTCTGGTTGCCGAAGCCGCCGCCGCCCGCGGTGACGGAGGTGTCGCCGGCGGCCGGGCCCAGCTCGGCCAGCGCGGCGTGCAGGTCCTTGGTGACCTTGTCGGAGTCGGCGGAGTCCTTGAGCTTGACCTGGTAGCTGGCCTGGTTGGCGCTGGAGCCGCCGCCGAAGGCCGCCATCATCCCGGAGGAGCCGACGGTGACCTGGTAGTCCTGCACGTCCTTGTTGGCCGCGAGCACCTTCTCGACCCGCTTGGCCTGCGCGTCGGCCGCGCTCAGGCTGGTGCCGGGCTTGAGCTCCTGCTTGATGCTGAGGGTGTCCTGCTTGCCCTGGTCGAAGAAGGTGGTCTTCAGCAGCGGCGCCATGCCGAAGGTGCCGAGGAGGATCACCACGGCGATCAGCAGGCTGATGCCGCGGCGGCGGGTGGCGAAGCGCAACACCGGGACGTAGAGCCGCTGCAGGGCGCTGCGGGACTCCTTCTCCTCGGCCTTGCGGCGCAGTTCCTCGGGGTCGGTGCCGGCGGGTATCCGCGGGGCGCGCAGGAACCAGTACGACAGCACCGGCACCACGGTCAGCGAGACCAGCAGCGAGGAGAGCAGGGCGACGGTGACGGTGATGGAGAAGGAGCCGAAGAGGGCACCGACCATCCCGCCGACCACGCCGATCGGGAGGAAGACCGCGACCGTGGTCAGCGTCGAGGAGGTGATCGCGCCGGAGACCTCCTTGACGCCCTTGAGGATGGCCTCGCGGCGCTCCTCGCCGTAGCCCAGGTGCCGCTTGATGTTCTCCAGGACGACGATCGAGTCGTCCACGACCCGGCCGATGGCGATGGTCAGGCCGCCCAGGGTGAGCATGTTCAGCGACAGGTCACCGGTCCACAGCACGATCAGGGTGATGACCACGGACAGCGGGATGGAGACCGCGGTGACCAGCGTCGAGCGCAGGCTGAGCAGGAAGACCAGGATCACGATCACGGCCATGACCAGGCCGAGCAGTCCCTCGGTGGTCAGCGACTCGATGGACTTGGAGACCTGCGGCCCCTGGTCGGAGGCGATGGTGACGCGGGAGCCGGCGCCCAGGTCCTTGTGGATGGCGTCCAGCTTGCCCTTGACGGCGTCGGAGATGGCGACCGCGCTGCCGTCCTGGTTCATCGTCACGCTGACCGAGAGGCTGGGCTTGCCGTCGGTGCGGGTGAGGGAGGTCGGGGTGGCCGAGGTCTCCTTGACGGTGGCGACGTCGCCGAGCCGGACCGCCTTGCCGCCCTGGCCGCCGCCCATCCCGCCGGCCGCCGGGGTGACCATCAGGTCCCTGATCTGCCCGACCGAGGTGAAGCCGGCGCCGACCTGCACGGTCTTGCTGCTGCCGTCCTCGGAGAAGGCACCGGCCGGCACCGCCGTGCCGCCGGCCTGCAGCGCCTGGCCGAGCGCGGCGGAACTCAGGCCGGCCGCGGCCAACTTGGCGTCGTCCGGGGTGACCGCGACGATCCGGTCCTGCACCCCGCTGACGTTGACCTGGCCGACGCCGTCGATGTTCTTCAGGTCCGGGACGACGGTGCGGTTGAGCTGGTCGGCGAGGGTCTGCTGGTCCTTCGTCGTGGAGGAGACGGCGAGGACGACGGTGGGCAGGTCGTCCGTGCCGCCGGAGACCACCTGCGGGTCCACGTCCTTGGGCAGCTTCGCCCGGGCCCGGTTGACGGCCTGCTGGACGTCGGCGACCAGGGTCTTGGAGTCGTTGCCGTAGTCGAACTCCGCCATCACGACGCCCGAGCCCTCGCTCGACGTCGAGGTGACGCTCTTGATGCCGTTGACGGCCTGGAGGCCGTTCTCCAGTGGCTCGACGACCTGCTTCTCGACGACGTCGGGCGAGGCGCCCTGGTACGGGGCGACCACCGAGACCATCGGCAGGTCGATGGAGGGCAGGAGCTGCTGCTTGAGCTGCGGGATCGCGATGGCGCCGAAGGCGATCGCGACGATCGACATCAGCGCTATCAGGCCCCGTTGTACGAGGCTGATTCGGGACAGCCAGGACATGGGTGCGGGTCTCTCTTCTGTTCAGAAAAGCGGGTATCGGGGGCGGGGAACGCCGGCGGGAGCCGTGTTCGGGCCCGGCGGAGGGCCGAGACCGGCCCACCTACACCCTCCGCCACGGCCGGACCGGTTTTCCTCGCTCGCAGGTCGGTTTCCGGCCGCCCCCCGTACCGCGTCCGTAGTACGGGCCCCTCCACCCGCCCTGCACCCCTGGGCGTACGGGCGCCCGCTCCCGCTCAGTGCGCCCGCGGGCGGACCAGCCCCGACTCGTAGGCGATGACGACGAGTTGGGCCCGGTCGCGGGCGCCCAGCTTGGCCATCGCGCGGTTGACGTGCGTCTTGACGGTGAGCGGGCTGACGTCGAGCTGCTCGGCGATCTCGTCGTTGGAGAGCCCGCCGGCGACCAGCACCAGCACCTCGCGCTCCCGGCCGGTGAGCGTGGCCAGCCGCTCGGTCTTCGGGCCGCCGGCCCCGTCGCCGCCGGTCCCCTCGCCCTGCGCGAGGAACTTGGCGATCAGGCCCTTGGTCGCGGCCGGCGACAGCAGCGCCTCCCCGCCGGCCGCGATCCGGATCGCGTGCAGCAGCTCGTCCGGCTCGGCGCCCTTGCCCAGGAAGCCGCTGGCGCCGGCCCGCAGCGACGCCACCACGTAGTCGTCGACCTCGAAGGTGGTCAGGATGACCACCTTCACGCCGGCCAGCTCCGGGTCCTGGCCGATCATGCGGGTGGCGGCCAGGCCGTCGGTGCCCGGCATCCGGATGTCCATCAGGACCACGTCCGGGCGCTCGGCACGGGCCAGTTCGTACGCCTGCGCCCCGTCGGACGCCTCGCCCACCACCCGCATGTCCGGCTCGGAGTCCACCAGGATCCGGAACGCGCTGCGCAACAGCGTCTGGTCGTCGGCCAACAGCACCTTGATGGTCATCCCGCCGCCCTCGCCCTCATGTCGTCCCCGCGGTACGCGCGCCGCCCAACGGCAGCGTGACCCGCACCTGGAAGCCGCCGGCCGCGCGGGGCCCGGTGACGAGCGTGCCGCCCAGCGCCTGCACCCGCTCGCGCATCCCGATCAGACCATGGCCGCCGCCGGGCTCGGTCACGGCCCCCTCCTCGGAGTCCTCCGACCCACCCGCCGCGGCGCCGCGGCCGTCGTCGAGGACGGTCACGGTCAGCGCGCCGTCGGTGTGCACGATCCGCACCGTGGCGCGGGCGCCGTCGCCGGCGTGCTTGCGGACGTTGGTGAGCGCCTCCTGGACGATCCGGTAGGCGGTCAGGTCCACCGAGGCGGGCAGCGCCGGCCCGGCCCCGGGCGGCAGCTCCAGGGCGACCGGCAGGCCGGCCCGGACGAAACCCTCGACGAGCTGGTCCAGGACGCCGAGGCCGGGCGCCGGTTCGGTGGGCGCCGTCGGGTCGTCGGACTGCCGCAACAGGCCGACCGTGGCGCGCAGTTCGTCCAGCGCCGACCGGGACGCCTCCCGGACGTGCGCCAGCGCCTGCTTGGCCTGGTCGGGCCGGTTGTCCATGACGTGCGAGGCGACCCCGGCCTGGACGTTGACCAGGGCGATGTGGTGGGCGACCACGTCGTGCAGCTCCCGGGCGATGCGCAGCCGCTCCTCGGCGACCCGGCGACGGGCCTCCTCCTCGCGGGTGCGCTCGGCGCGTTCGGCGCGCTCGCGGATGGCGTCGACGTAGGCCCGGCGGCTGCGGACCGCGTCGCCGGCGGCCGCGGCCATCCCGGTCCAGGCGAAGATCGCGAGGTTCTCCTGGGCGTACCAGGCGCGGTGGCCGAAGAGCATCGCCGCGGCCGTCAGCACGACGCAGGTCAGGGCGCCGATCCGCCAGGTGGTGGGGCGGTCGGTGCGGGAGGCGACGGTGAACAGGGCGATCACCGCGGCGCCGGCGACCGGGGCGCGCGGGTCGTTGGACTGGGCGACCAGTTCGACGATGGTCAGCGCGCCGGTCACGGCCAGCACCGTGCGGGGCAGCCGACGGCGCAGCACCAGCGCGCCGCAGGCCAGGACGGCCAACACCACGGTGGTGGCGGTGAGTTCGCGGGCGCCGAACCGGGGCAGGTGGGCGCCGTGCGGGCCGTGCGGCCCGGCCACCGCGCCGCACAGGATCGCCACGAACGCCACCGCGGCCACGACGGCGTCGAAGGTGAGCGGATGCGTCAGGTTCCACTGGCGGAGCCGGGCGACCCGGGTCGCGTCCGGGACGGCGTCGCGGCGCACGGGGCAGGGGCTCGGGGCGGTCACATCAGGAAACGGTAGCGCCCCGGTCCCACGCGGGGGCCGGGGCGCTGCCATAGTGCGCTGGGTGTGCGGTGTGCCGGCTGGTCAGCCGGGGATCAGGCCGTCGTCGCTGAGCATCTCCCGGACCTCGGCCAGGCTGGCGTCCGGGCCGGGGAGGATCAGTTCGGAGGGTTCCAGGGCGTCGTCCGGCAGCGGGGAGCCCAGGCGACGGACCGACTCCAGCAGGGCCCCGAGGGTGCGCCGGAATCCGGCTTCGTCACCGCTCTCCATCTCGGCGAGCAGTTCGTCGTCCAGCTTGTTGAGCTCGATGAAGTGGGCGTCGTCCAGCTTCACCTGCCCCTCCCCCATGATCCGTACGATCACGACGGCCTCCCTTGGTTCCGGTCGGGCGGGGTCGCGGCGGCGCCGGACCGCCTCCCTGAGCGGGGCGGCCCGCCGCCGTCGGTCACTGCTTGTCGAGACGCGGGTGCTGCTGCTGCGGGGCCTGCTGGGCGGCACCGCCCTGGCCGCCCTCGATGGCCTGCTGCTGGGCGGACGGCCCGGCCAGCTCGGCCTTCATCCGCTGCAGCTCCAGCTCGACGTCGCTGCCGCCGGAGAGCCGGTCCAGCTCGGCGGTGATGTCGTCCTTGGCCATGCCGGACGGGTCGTCCAGCGCGCCGGAGGCCATCAGCTCGTCGATGGCGCCGGCCCGGGCCTGGAGCTGCGCGGTCCGGTCCTCGGCGCGCTGGATCGCCAGGCCGACGTCGCCCATCTCCTCGGAGATGCCGGAGAACGCCTCGCCGATCCGGGTCTGCGCCTGGGCGGCCGTGTACGTGGCCTTGATCGTCTCCTTCTTCGTGCGGAAGGCGTCGACCTTGGCCTGGAGCCGCTGCGCGGCGAGCGTGAGCTTCTCCTCCTCACCCTGGAGCGTCTGGTGCTGCGTCTCCAGGTCGGTGACCTGCTGCTGCAGCGCGCTGCGCCGGGTCAGCGCCTCGCGGGCCAGGTCCTCGCGGCCGAGCGCCAGCGCCTTGCGGCCCTGGTCCTCCAGCTTGGCGGACTGGCCCTGGAGCTGGTTGAGCTGCAGCTCCAGGCGCTTGCGGGAGGTCGCCACGTCGGCGACGCCGCGGCGTACCTTCTGCAGCAGTTCGAGCTGCTTCTGGTACGAGTAGTCGAGGGTCTCGCGCGGGTCTTCAGCCCGGTCAAGGGCCTTGTTGGCCTTCGCGCGGAAGATCATCCCCATCCGCTTCATGACACCATCGCTCATGGGCCTCGCGCGCCCCCTTCTGACCCGACTTTCATCGGGCTTAGGCTCCAGCACATCTACAGACCCCACAGTACGGGCCCTGCTTCCATTACCGCACTGTTCGGGCCCGGATGCGCTCCTCCTCCAGGACGATCAGGACGCCCGGCTTCTCCAGCCCAGGGAGTAGGGCGGCCCCGAGGCGCCGCCGCACTGCCCGGTCTGTCCGCATGTGCCCGCCGCGCGCGGCGGCCGCCGCCCGGTGTCGAGGGCGCCTCCCCGCAGTGGCTGAGACAGAGCGTTCCCGGTCGGCCCCTGGCTCATTCGCGGCGAGCACGTACTCTTGGGTGTTGTGTTCCGAAGCCGTTCGAAGGATGAGCAGGCCGCGGCCTCCAAGGTGACCGCGTCCGAGCCCAAGCAGCCCCGCGATCCGCAGGCCCCCAAGGGCCGCCCGACGCCCAAGCGCAGCGACTCCCAGTCGCAGCGCCGCACCCGCGCGCAGACACCGACCAACCGCAAGGACGCCGCCAAGGCGCAGCGGGAGGCCCGCCGCGTCGACATGGCCCGCCAGCGCGAGGCGCTGGCCAACGGCGACGAGCGCTATCTGCCGGTGCGCGACAAGGGACCGGTGCGCCGTTTCGCCCGCGACTACGTCGACTCCCGGTGGTGCGTGGCGGAGTTCTTCCTGCCCGTGGCCGTGATCATCCTGGTGCTGACGATGATCCGGGTGCCGCAGATCCAGTCGCTGGCGCTGCTGCTGTGGCTGGTGATCATCGTGCTGATCGTCGTGGACTCGGCGGTGATCTGGTTCAAGTTGGGCAAGCGGCTCGAAGAGCGCTTCCCCAAGGAGAACGCCAAGGGCGCCCGCGCCTACGCGGTGATGCGCACGCTCCAGATGCGCCGGCTGCGGCTGCCCAAGCCGCAGGTCAAGCGCGGCCAGCGGCCCTGACCTTCTAGGCAGGACCCTCTAGGCAGCGGACACGGGGGCCGGCGCGCGCCGGCCCCCACTTCCGCTCACTCCTCGTCAGCGTGCAGGCTCATCGGCCCCGGGTAGATCTCGCTGCCGTCCTCGAAGAGCCGGACCTGATCGACGCCGCCGTCGAGGAGGTTGCGCCACTGCTCCCCGATCCAGGACTCGGCGTCCCCCTGGGTCGTGAATTCCTCCGGTTCCACGGTGGGCACCGCCTCCGAACCGTCCGTCTTCTCGAACCGCCACGTCCACGCCATGTGCGCCTCCTGGAGTCCCACCGGGTCCGCCGATCCCCGGCGCGGGCCGGACACCCCGCCCCACGCCGTGCCTGGTGATCGTGGATCCCCACTTGATCGGAAGCCTAACGGCCCTGTCGAGAGGCACTCCGTACTCCGCGGCCGCCCAACGGCGGTGTCCGGTGGGCGCCCCGCGCGCTCGCGCCGTCCGAACACGAGAGACTTACGCGCGTGGACCTGACTCTCCTCGGCACCGGGGCCCCGCAGGGGCTGCCGCGCCCCGACTGCCCGTGCGCCGCCTGTGCGACCGCCGTCGGCGACGAGGCCCGGGCGGCGACCGCCCTGCTCGTCGACGGCGCGCTGCTGCTCGACCTGACGCCGGGACCGGCGTTCGCGGCCGCCCGGGCGGGCCGGTCGCTGGGCGGGGTGCGTCAGGTGCTGCTCTCGCATCCGCACGACGGGCCGGCGCTGGAGGTGCCGGCGGGGCTGCCGCAGCCGGGCCGGGTCGCCGACGGGCGGGCGTTGGCGCTGCTAAGCGGGCACCGGGTGCGGGCGGTCGCGGTGGACGTCCCCGGCACCGGGTACGAGGTCACCGGCGGCGACGGCGAGCGGCTGCTGTACCTGCCGCCGGGCGCGGCCCCGGCCGGGCTGGGCGAGGCCAACGGCACCGCGGGCGGCCCGACTTCGGCGGCGGGCGGCCCAGGGCCGTACGACCTGGTGCTGCTGGACGTGCTGGCGCGGCCGGAGGCGTTGGCCCGGCTGCGGGCGAGCGGCGCGGTGGACGCGGCGACCGACGTGGTCGCGGTGCACCTCGACCACGCGGTGCCGCCCGGGCCCGAACTCCACCGCCGGCTGGCCGCGTTGGGCGCCCGCGCGGTGCCGGACGGCACGTCCCTGGTGGTCGGCGAGTACCACGCGGTGCCCGATCTGCCGCGCCGGACGCTGGTGTTGGGCGGGGCGCGCAGCGGGAAGTCGGTGGAGGCCGAGCGGCGGCTGCTGGCGTTCCCCGAGGTGGTGTACGTGGCCACCGGCGGCACGCGGCAGGGCGACGAGGACTGGGCGCAGCGGGTGGCGCTGCACCGCGAGCGGCGCCCGACGGGCTGGCGGACCGCCGAGACCTGCGATCTGGTGCCGCTGCTGGCCGCACCCGGGACCGCGCCGCCGCTGCTGATCGACTGCCTGGCGCTGTGGCTGACGCACGCCATGGACGAGGTCGGGGCGTGGGACGACGCGGCCTGGGAGGCGGGCGGCCGACGGGCGCTGCGGGAGCGCTGCGAGGCGCTAGTGGCGGCCGTGCGGGCGGCCCGGCGGCGGGTGGTGGCGGTGAGCAACGAGGTCGGTTCGGGCGTCGTCCCGGCGACCCCGGCGGGGCGCCGCTTCCGGGACGAACTGGGCCGGCTGAACGCGGCGTTCGGCGCCGAGTGCGAGCAGGTGCTGCTGGTGGTCGCGGGCCAGGCGCTTGCGCTGCGCGGCTGACGGCGGCCCGGCGCGGCCCGTGTCCGCTTGCCCTGGGGCGCGCCGACCGGTCCGCTGGAGCCGTGACCGAACCTTTCCGGTATGACGGACCTGCCCCTCTCGTCGGCGCCGTCGGGCCGTCCTCGCCTCCGCCCGCCCCCTGCTCCCCCACCGGCCCGTCCGCCGTGGCCGCCCCGGGCCGTGCCCCCGCCCGCCCCGGTGAGCTGAGCGCCACCGCCGAGGCGGCCGTCCGCGGCTATCTGCGGCACCGTCCGGACGCCACCGTGGTCGCGCTCGGCGAGGGGCTCGGCACCGGCTTCGGGCGGCTCGACAACGGGCGGCTGACCTGGCTGTCGGTGCTGCCGACGGCGGACGCCGCGGCCCGTCGGATGGTGCTGCCGGACGGACCACGGCGGCGCACCGTCGCCCGTACCGGGCCCGGCGCGGACTGGCCCGCCCTGGTGGGCCCGGTGGAGCGCGGGGTCGTCGTGGCGGTGTCGGGGGCGCCCGCGGGCACGCTCCGGGAGTTGCTGGGGGTGTGCGCGGCGCACTTCCCGGGCGGGGCGTTGGTGGTGGACGCGCTGCCCTGGTGGGCCGCGGCGCTGGCGCTGCCGGCCCGGCTCCACCCGGGCGTCGCCGCGGTGCGCACCCGGCCGCTGGCCGCGGACGGCCGGTCCGGTCCGCGGCCGGTGGTCTGCGCGGTGCGGTTCGCGGCGCGGGCCGCCCGGTGACGGACCGTCGGCGGAGCGCGGCGCGCGCCGGCGGCGGCCGCGGCGCCGTTCCTGCCGCGCGCCGCGCCGGCGCGCCGATGCCGGTAATCTGCGCCCAATGAGCGCCCTGAACCTCGATGACTTCGCCCACCTGATCGAGCGCCCCGACGGCGATGTGCGCCGGACCGCCGAGGAACGGCGGGCCCGGACGGCCGTGCCGCCCGGTGCCTTTGGCCGGTTGGACGAGCTCGGCGGGTGGCTGGCCGCCGTCCAACAGCGGGTGCCGGTCCGGCCGATCGAGCAGCCGCGGGTGCTGCTGTTCGCCGGCGACCACGGCATCGCGCAGCTCGGCGTCTCGGCCCGGCCGGCGGGCGGCACCAAGGACCTGGTGCGGGCCGTCCTGGACGGGGCGAGCCCGGTCGCGGTGCTGGCGCGCAGCGCCGGGGTGCCGGTGCGCGTGGTGGACATGGCGGTGGACTGCGACCCGGAGGAGCTGCCGGCGGAGGTCACCCGGCACCGCGTCCGGCGCGGCTCGGGGCGGATCGACGTCGAGGACGCGCTGACCGCCGACGAGGCGGAGGCCGCGTTCCGGGCCGGCATGGCGCTCGCCGACGAGGAGGCGGACGCGGGCACCGACCTGGTCGTCCTGGGCGACCTGAGCGTGGGCGGCACCACCGCCGCGGGCACCCTGATCGCCGCGCTGTGCGGCACGGACGCCTCGGTCGTCACCGGGCGGGGCGGCCACCCGATCGACGACCTGGCCTGGATGCGCAAGTGCGCGGCGATCCGGGACGCGCTGCGGCGGGCCCGGCCGGTCCTGGGCGACCAGTTGGAGCTGCTGGCGACCGTCGGCGGCGCGGACCTGACCGCGCTCACCGGCTTCCTGCTCCAGAGCGCGGTGCGCCGCACCCCGGTGATCCTGGACGGCGTGGTCTCCGCGGCGGGCGCGCTGGTGGCGCAGCGGGTCGCGTTCCGGGCGCCGGACTGGTGGGTGGCCGGCCAGGCGAGCGGCGAGCCGGCGCAGGCCAAGGCGCTGGACCGGATCGCGCTCAACCCTCTGCTCGATCACGGCGTCACAGCGGGCGAGGGGACCGGGGCGCTGCTCGCCTTCCCGCTGGTGCGGGCGGCGGCGGCCCTGGCGGCGGAGCTTCCGGTACGCGACTGATCCGCCGGTGCGCCCGCGCGCCGCCCGGCCGCGACCGCACCGACCGGTCCGGCGACGGCTCCCCGTAAGATCGCGTTTTGCACGTTTTTATCGGGAGACATCGCTTTGAGTCCGGAGGAAGAGCGCCCCCATGGCCGGTGGGCGCGACGCGGCGCGGCATTCGGCATCTGGTACCTGCGCGCCGTCACGTTGATCAATGTCCTCGGGGCGGTGTGGGTGTCGTTCGGCAACGACATCCGGCGGCACAACGCCGCGGACTTCTTCACGCCGTACCTGCTCACCGCCGGCTTCGCCTCGGGCGCCTTCTCGCTGTTCCTGGCGGTGACGCTGCGCCGGCGGAAGCGGGCGGCGTGGATCTTGAACCTGGTGCTGTCCGGGGCGTTCCTGCTGCTGGTGACCGTGGTGATGGCGCTCTCCCCGGAGTTCCGGGCGCACCCGCAGAACTGGGCGTCGCTGGCGCTGACGCTGCTGTTCACCGCGGCGCTGGTCGCCGGCCGCAAGGAGTTCTACGCCAAGGGCGACCGGGCCAACCCCAAGCTGGCGGCGCTGACCGCGGCCGGCGGCCTGCTGGTCACCTCGGTACTGGCGGCCCTCCTGGTGACGGCCACCAACCAGGCGTCCGGCGCCTCGACGTTCGTCGAGCGCTGGCGGTACGGCCTGCTGCGGCTGGTGTCGCTGGCCGCCGACGACCGCGCCTTCCCCGGGATCGCCACCCCGAACTGGGTCAACGGCACCATCAACGTGCTGAGCGCGGCGCTGCTGGTGGCCGTGTTGTGGGCGGCGTTCCGGTCCGTGCGCAGCACCGACCCGATCACCGCCGACGACGAGGAGCGGCTGCGCGGGCTGCTGGCCCGGCACGGCGACCGGGACTCGCTGGGCTACTTCGCGCTGCGCCGGGACAAGAGCGCGGTGTTCTCCCCCAGCGGGAAAGCGGCGGTGACGTACCGGGTGGTCGGCGGGGTGTCGCTGGCGTCGGCCGATCCGCTGGGTGATCCGGAGGCGTGGCCGGGGGCGATCGAGCGCTGGCTGGCCGAGGCCCGGGAGCACGGCTGGGCGCCCGCGGTGATGGGCGCGAGCGAGGAGGGCGGCACGATCTACGCCCGACACGGGCTGGACGCGCTGGAGTTGGGCGACGAGGCGATCGTGGAGACCGCCGAGTTCACGCTCGCCGGCCGGGCCATGCGCACCGTGCGGCAGGCGTACCACCGCATCCAGCGGGCCGGCTACACGGTCCGCATCCGGCGGCACGAGGACATCCCCGCCGACGAGATGGCGCGCCTGGTGCGCCTGGCCGACGACTGGCGCGACGGGGACACCGAGCGGGGCTTCTCGATGGCGCTGGGGCGGCTGGGCGACCCGGCGGACGGCCGCTGCGTGATGCTCGAATGCCGGGACGCGGACGGGGAGTTGCGGGCGCTGCTGAGCTTCGTGCCGTGGGGCGCGAAGGGGCTGTCGCTGGACCTGATGCGGCGGGACCGGGAGTCCGACAACGGGCTCATGGAGTTCATGGTGCTGGAGCTGATCCAGCGGGCAAACGAGGTGGGGATCACCCAGCTCTCGCTGAACTTCGCGATGTTCCGCTCGGTCTTCGAACGGGGGTCGCGGCTCGGCGCGGGTCCGGTGCTGCGCCTGTGGCGGTCGCTGCTCGGCTTCTTCTCCCGCTGGTGGCAGATCGAGTCGCTCTACCGCGCCAACGCCAAGTACCGGCCGGTCTGGGAGCCCCGGTACATGCTCTTCGAGAAGAGCACCGACGTGCTGCGGATCGGTATCGCCGCGGCCCGCGCCGAGGGTTTCCTCGAAGCGCCAGGTCTGCCGAAGTGGCTGAACCGCAAGCATTTGGAGAACGTGAGATGAATCGGGCCCGGGCGGTGCGGCGGGGGGTTGCCGCGCTGCGCCGCACCGCGCGCGCCGAATGGGGACCGCTCCTCGCGAAGGTGTGGTCGACGCTGGCGGTGCGAAGACTCCGGGCGATCCCGCTGACCTTGGGCGCGGTCTTCCTGACGCTGGCCTTCCACGTCGTCCAGAACCAGTCCTGGGGCCTGCGCACGGTGCAGAACATCGGCTCGGTGCAGGCGTACGAGCACCTGTGGCTGGCGCTGCTGCGCACTCCGCTGTCGCTGTTCGTCCCGGCGTTGGACCTGCCGGTGTGGGGCGCGCTGGCACAGGTCCTGGTGGTCTTCGGGATCGCCGAGATCTGCCTGGGACGCTGGCAGACGCTGCTGATCGCCTACGCGGCCACGCTCGCCGGGACGACCTACGCCCGGCTCGGCCTGTGGATCGGCCCGGACAGTCCGATCGGGCTCCCGGACGCCGACAAGTTCGTGGTCGACACCGGCCCGTCGGCGGCGGTGGTCGGCCTGGCGGTGGTCGTCTGCTGGCGCTACCGGGCCCGCCTCACCTGCGTCGGGGTGGTCGTCGCGATGCTCGTCGAGGTGGCGCTCATCAAGAACAACCTGGCCGGCAAGGAGCATGTCGCCGCGGTGGCCGTGGCGTTGGCGATCTGCCTGGCCTGGGACTGGTGGCGGCCGCGCAAGCCGTGCGACGTGCAGTTCTCGGGCGGCGGGTGAACGGCCCGGCACGGCCGGCGCTCGCGCCGTCCGCCCCGGGTACCCTGCCGCGGTGACCGACACCGCTCCCCCGCCCCCCGCCGCCTCCCCCGTCGACGCGCTGCGCTTCGCGTTCGGCACGCTGACCGTGCTGCCGGTGCGGGTGACCCGCTGGGACCGGGCCGCGGCGCGCGGCGGGATGCTGTGCGCGCCGGTGGCCGGGCTGGTCGTCGGCCTGGGCGCGGCGGCACTGGGCGGGTTGGTGCTGCTGCTCGGCGGCGGGCCGCTGTTGGCCGCGGTCGGCAGCGCGGTGGTGCCCGCGGTGCTCACCCGGGGCCTGCATCTGGACGGGCTCGCGGACACCGCCGACGGGCTGGGCAGCGGCAAGCCCGCCGAGGAGGCGCTGCGCATCATGAAGCGGTCCGACATCGGGCCGTTCGGCGTCATCACCCTGCTGTTCGCCCTGCTCGCCCAGGTGGCCGCGCTGTCCGGGCTGTACGCGGCGGGGTGGGCGGCCGGCGCGGCCGGCGCGGTGGTGGCGGCGGTCGTCGCCCGCGCGGCGCTGACCCTGGCCTCCCGGGCGGGGGTGCCGGCGGCCCGCCCGGAGGGGCTGGGCGCGGCGGTCGCCGGGGCCGTGCCGGTGCCGTTCGCCGCGGGGTGCGCGGCGCTGGTGGCGCTCGGCTGCGCGGCGCTCGGCGCGGGCGTCGGCGCCCCGTCCGGCGCGCTGCACGCGGGACTTGCCGCGCTGGCGGGACTGGCCGCCGGGGAACTGCTGCTGCGGCACTGCCGGCGCCGGTTCGGCGGGGTGACCGGCGATGTCTTCGGCGCCCTGGCGGAGACCGCCGGCCTGACCGCCCTGGTCCTCCTCACCCTCGACTGAACCGCACGCACCCTCAACTCCCCTTTTTCCAGGGTGACTTGGCCGCATCGCCGCACCGACGGCCGGCCACCCCTCAGGTCCCGGTGCCGTAACCGGCCCTGCCCGACGGGCCGGCCGAGCGTAGGCTCGGCCGCAGCAGCGCACATGCGCACATACGGAAACCCCTGACGGAACAGGACCTTCATCACCGTGACTGCACTGACCCTCAGTTCTTCTTCCGCCGCAACGGTGCGTGCGGATGTCGTCGTCGTCGGCGTGGCCAAGGGCGCCAAGGGCGTCGTGGTGGCCCCCGGCGCCGAGGCCGTGGACAAGGCGTTCGGCGGCAAGTTGGCCGCCGTGCTGGAGACCCTCGGCGCGAGTGGTGCCGAGGGCGAGGTGACCAAGCTCCCGGCGGCCGACGGCATCAAGGCGCCGGTCGTGCTGGCGGTCGGCCTGGGCGAGGCCCCGGCCAAGGGCGAGGACCACGACCACGAGGCGCTGCGGCGCGCGGCGGGCAGCGCGGCCCGGGCGCTGACCGGCACCAAGAAGGCCGCCTTCGCGCTGCCGACGGCGGACGCCGGCGCGGCCGCCGCGGTGGGCGAGGGCGCCCTGCTCGGCGCGTACACCTTCACCGCGTTCCGCGGCGACAACGGCGCCGGCAAGGGCGCCAAGGGCAAGAAGAGCGACGCCAAGTCGGCGCCGCTGGCCGAGGTCACGGTCCTCGGCGGCAAGCCGCGGGACAAGGAGTTCAAGGCCGCCGCGGAGCGCGCCCAGGTGGTGGCCGCGGAGATGAACCGCGCCCGCGACCTGATCAACATGCCCTCCAACGCCCTGGACCCCAAGGAGTTCGCGGCCCAGGCCCAGGCCGCCGCCAAGGAGTTCGGCCTCACCGTCGAGGTGCTGGACGAGAAGGCGCTCAAGAAGGGCGGCTACGGCGGCCTGATGGGCGTCGGCCAGGGCTCGGAGGCGCCGCCGCGGCTGGTGCGGATCGCGCACACGCACGCCGCCGCCGAGAAGACGCTGGCGCTGGTCGGCAAGGGCATCACCTACGACTCGGGCGGCATCTCGCTCAAGCCGGCCGGCCACAACGAGACGATGAAGTGCGACATGAGCGGCGCCGCGGCGGTCTTCGCCACGGTGGTGGCCGCCGCCAGGCTGGACCTCCCGGTGAACGTCACCGGCTGGCTGGCGCTCGCCGAGAACATGCCGTCCGGCAACGCCACCCGCCCCGGCGACGTCCTGACGATGTACAGCGGCAAGACCGTCGAGGTGCTCAACACCGACGCCGAGGGCCGGCTGGTCCTGGCCGACGCGCTGACCCGGGCCTCCGAGGAGGCGCCGGACGCGATCGTGGACGTGGCGACGCTGACCGGGGCGATGGTGCTGGCGCTGGGCCACCGCCACTTCGGGATCATGGCCAACGACGACGCCTTCCGCACCGCGCTCCACGAGATCGCCGAGGAGGTCGGCGAGGACTCCTGGCCGATGCCGATGCCCGGCCACCTCCGCAAGGGGATGGACTCCCCGGTGGCCGACCTCGCCAACATGGGCGACCGGATGGGCGGCGGCCTGGTCGCCGGCCTCTTCCTGAAGGAGTTCGTCGGCGAGGGCATCGCCTGGGCCCACCTGGACATCGCCGGACCGGCCTTCCACGAGGGCGCGCCCTGGGGCTACACCCCCAAGGGCGGCACCGGCTCCGCGGTCCGCACCCTGCTGCGGCTGGCCGAGCACACCGCCGAGGGCGACCTCGGCTGACCGGGCTCCCCGGTCCACCGCACCAGTACGGCCCCGGGTCCGCCGCGCCCGGGGCCGTCGGTACGCTGGCGGCGAAGCGTGTTCGCCCTGAACGAAATCCGCACGTGAGTACGTACGAGTAACCCCGATGAAGCGGCCGATCCGCCGCCCGGAGCCCGGCCCCGCGTCCCGCCTTCGTTGAACAAGTGCGAAGATGGGTTCTCGGCAGGACAGGGCCCCCCTTACCCAGGGCCGAAGTTAAAGCGGCCGAACAACAGCCGCGATCCGGTCGTCGTGGACCGGCTCCGGCGCACCCATGCATGGAGGACGTGACGTGGCGAACGACGCCAGCACCGTTTTCGACCTAGTGATCCTCGGAGGCGGTAGCGGTGGTTACGCCGCTGCCCTGCGCGGGGCGCAGCTTGGTCTCGACGTCGCCCTGATCGAGAAGAACAAGCTGGGCGGCACCTGCCTGCACAACGGCTGCATCCCCACGAAGGCTCTGCTGCACGCCGGTGAGATCGCCGACCAGGCCCGCGAGGCCGACCAGTTCGGTGTCAAGACCTCCTTCGAGGGCATCGACATCGAGGGCGTCCACAAGTACAAGGACGAGGTCATCTCGGGCCTGTACAAGGGTCTCCAGGGTCTCGTCGCCTCCCGCAAGGTGACCTACATCGAGGGCGAGGGCCGGCTGTCCTCCCCGACCTCGGTCGCGGTCAACGGCCAGCAGGTCCAGGGCCGTCACGTCCTGCTCGCGACCGGCTCCGTGCCCAAGTCGCTGCCGGGCCTGGAGATCGACGGCAACCGCATCATCTCCTCGGACCACGCGCTCACGCTGGACCGCGTCCCGAAGTCGGCCATCATCCTGGGCGGCGGCGTGATCGGCGTCGAGTTCGCCTCGGCGTGGAAGTCCTTCGGCACCGACGTCACCGTCATCGAGGGCCTCAAGCACCTCGTCCCGGTCGAGGACGAGAACAGCTCCAAGCTGCTGGAGCGGGCCTTCCGCAAGCGGGGCATCAAGTTCAACCTCGGCACCTTCTTCGACAAGGCCGAGTACACCGCCGACGGCGTCAAGGTCACCCTCGCCGACGGCAAGACCTTCGAGGCCGAGGTGCTGCTGGTCGCCATCGGCCGCGGCCCGGTCTCCGCCGGTCTCGGCTACGAGGAGCAGGGCGTCGCGATGGACCGCGGCTACGTCCTCGTCGACGAGTACATGCAGACCAACGTGCCGACCGTCTCGGCCGTCGGTGACCTCGTCCCGACCCTCCAGCTCGCACACGTCGGCTTCGCCGAGGGCATGCTGGTGGCGGAGCGACTGGCCGGCCAGAAGGTCGTCCCGATCGACTACGACGGCGTCCCGCGCGTCACGTACTGCCACCCCGAGGTCGCGTCGGTGGGCATCACCGAGGCCAAGGCCAAGGAGCTGTACGGCGCGGACAAGGTCGTTGCGCTGAAGTACAACCTGGCGGGCAACGGCAAGAGCAAGATCCTCAAGACCGCGGGCGAGATCAAGCTCGTCCAGGTCAAGGACGGTGCCGTGGTCGGCGTCCACATGGTCGGTGACCGTATGGGCGAGCAGGTCGGCGAGGCCCAGCTTGTCTACAACTGGGAAGCCCTGCCGGCCGAGGTTGCGCAGCTCATCCACGCGCACCCGACGCAGAACGAGGCGCTCGGCGAGGCCCACCTGGCCCTGGCCGGCAAGCCCCTCCACTCCCACGACTGACCCCAGTCCCGGGCGCGACCACATCCGTACTTGCGATAGGAGCAACTGAAACCATGGCGGTTTCCGTAACCCTGCCGGCGCTCGGCGAGAGCGTCACCGAGGGCACCGTCACCCGTTGGCTGAAGGCCGAGGGCGAGCGCGTCGAGGCCGACGAGCCGCTGCTGGAGGTGTCGACCGACAAGGTCGACACCGAGATCCCGGCCCCGACTTCGGGTGTGCTGGCCTCCATCAAGGTGGCCGAGGACGAGACGGTGGAGGTCGGCGCCGAGCTGGCCATCATCGACGACGGCACCGGCGCCCCCGCCGCTGCCCCGGCTCCGGCCGCCGCCGAGGCCCCGGCCCCGGCCGCACAGCCCGAGCCGACCCCGGCCCCGGTGGCCGAGGCCCCCGCCGCCGCCCCCGCGGGTGGCGCCGAGGGCACCGACGTCCTGCTCCCGGCGCTCGGCGAGAGCGTCACCGAGGGCACCGTGACCCGCTGGCTGAAGGAGGTCGGCGAGGAGGTCGCGGAGGACGAGCCCCTGCTGGAGGTGTCCACCGACAAGGTCGACACCGAGATCCCGGCCCCGACCTCCGGCACCCTGCTGGAGATCCTCGTGGGCGAGGACGAGACCGCTGAGGTCGGCGCCAAGCTGGCGGTCATCGGCGCCAAGGGCGCGGCCCCGGCCGCCGCCCCCGCCCCGGCCGCTCCGGCCCCGGCCGCCGCGCCCGCGCCCGCCCCGGCGCCCGCTGCCGCCCCGGCTCCGGCGCCCGCCCCGGCTCCGGTCGCTGCCGCTCCGGCTCCGGCCCCCGCGCCGGCGCCGGCTCCGGTCGCGCCCGCCCCCGTCACCCCCGCCCCGGCGGCCGGTGAGGCGGACGGCGCCTACGTCACCCCGCTGGTGCGCAAGCTGGCCGCGGAGAACGGTGTCAACCTCGCCACGGTCAAGGGCACCGGTGTCGGTGGCCGGATCCGCAAGCAGGACGTCATCGCCGCCGCCGAGGCGCTGAAGGCCGCCACCCCGGCCCCGGCCGCCCCGGCCGCCGCCGCTGCGCCGGCCAAGGGTGCCCCGGTCATCGAGGCGTCGCCGCTGCGCGGTCAGACCGTCAAGATGCCGCGGATGCGCAAGGTCATCGGCGACAACATGATGAAGGCCCTGCACGGCCAGGCGCAGCTCACCACCGTGGTCGAGGTGGACATCACCGCGATCATGCGGATGCGCAACAAGGCCAAGGACGCGTTCGCGCAGCGCGAGGGCGTCAAGCTCTCCCCGATGCCGTTCTTCGTCAAGGCCGCCGTCCAGGCGCTGAAGGCCCACCCGGTCGTCAACGCCCGGATCAACGAGGACGAGGGCACCATCTCCTACTTCGACACCGAGAACGTCGGTATCGCGGTGGACGCGGAGAAGGGCCTGATGACCCCGGTCATCAAGGGCGCGGGCGACCTGAACATCGCCGGCATCGCCCGTAAGACGGCGGAGCTGGCGGGCAAGGTCCGCGCCAACAAGATCACCCCGGACGAGCTGTCCGGCGCGACCTTCACCATCAGCAACACCGGTTCGCGCGGCGCCCTGTTCGACACGGTCATCGTGCCGCCGAACCAGGTCGGCATCCTGGGCATCGGTGCCACCGTCAAGCGTCCGGTGGTCATCAACCACCCGGACCTGGGCGAGACCATCGCGGTGCGCGACATGACCTACCTCGCGCTCTCCTACGACCACCGTCTGGTGGACGGCGCCGACGCCGCCCGCTACCTGACCACGGTCAAGCAGATCCTGGAGGCCGCGGAGTTCGAGACCGAGATCGGTCTCTGACACCCGGCACTCACTCCCCCGGAGTTGAGTGAGGATCACCACTGACCGCCGACTCCCCCCGGGGAAGCGGTAGTTGGACAAGGGGCCGGCCCCGACTCGTCACGACGGGTCGGGGCCGGCCCTTTCGCGCGCCCGCCGCCGGCGATAATGGCCACAGCACGCCTCGCGGCCCCACCCGCTCTGAAGGAGCACGTCATGACCCCGCCCGTCGTCCACTCGCTGCGCGAGCAGATCCGCGAGCACATCCTGGAGGGCATCGTCAGCGGTCGTTGGCAGCCGGGCGAGCGGATCGTCGAGCGGCGGATCGCGGTGGAGCTGGAGGTCAGTCAGACACCGGTCAGGGAGGCGCTGCGGGAGCTGGAGTCGCTCCAACTGATCGAGTCGGCGCCGAACAAGGGCGTCCGGGTCCGCAACCTCACCGCGGACGACCTCAAGGAGAGCTACCCGGTCCGGGCCGGACTGGAGCAGGTGGCCGCGGAGTTGGCGGCCGGCCGGCTCGCGGGGGACACCGCGGCGCTGGAGCGCGAGGTGGCGGCGCTGCGGGAGGCGGACGCGGCCGGCGACGGCGAGGCGCAGGTGCGGCACACCGTGGCCTTCCACCGGGAGATCGTGCGGGCGGCCGGGAACGCGGTGCTGCTGCACACCTGGGAGTCGCTGGGCGTGGAGGTGTGGACGACGCTGTCGATCCGCTGGTTCAGCCCGGAGCCGCGCTCGCACGCCCAGGACCACCAGGAGTTGGTGGACGCGTTCCGGCGGCGCGACCCGCGGATCGGGGCGCTGCTGAAGGCGCACGTGCTGAGCTGCGCGCCGAGGGTCTGAGGCGCCAGGGAAGACGTCGAGCCGCAGCGGTCCCGCGGGTGTGCGGCGGGGCCGCTTCGTCGTGTCCGGGCGGCGAGCGGCGGGCCATCGGTTCCGGGGTGTGGCGGCGGCGCTCCGGGGCGTAACGGAGGCGGGCTCCGGAGCTGGCACGGAGTGCCCCGAATTGCGACACCCCGTGCCGACCTGCGGTTTTTCTCTCGATCCACATTGATCGATCATCGATCACGGAGTTATCGTCGATGACCGGGGCGCGACACCCCTGCCTGCCGAATGCCTGCCGAACTCGCATTCCCACCCGTCCGGAAAGGGGCCACCCATGCCCGATCCCGTGCGCCTGCCGTACAGCCAGCTCGACCAACTCCCGGACCGCGATCCCGAGGAGACGGCCGAGTGGCGCGAGTCGCTGGACGCCGTCACCAAGGCAGCGGGCCCGCATCGCGCCGCGTACCTGATGCGCCGGGCGCTGGAGCACACCGCGCGCGCCGAGGGCGGCGAGCTGCCGTCCCTGCTGGAGTCGGACTACGTCAACACCATCCCGACCTCCGCGCAGCCGGAGTTCCCCGGTGACGAGGCCATGGAGGCCCGCATCACCGCCTGGAACCGCTGGAACGCGGCCGCGATGGTCACCCGCGGCTCCAAGCTGGGCCTGGGCGGCCACATCGCGACCTTCGCCTCGGCGGCCTGGCTGTACGAGACCGGCTTCCAGCACTTCTTCCGCGGCAAGGAGACCGACGGGTCCGGCGACCAGCTCTACATCCAGGGCCACGCCTCCCCCGGCATCTACGCCCGCGCCTTCCTCGAAGGCCGGCTGGACGAGGAGCAGCTCGACCACTTCCGCCAGGAGGCCGGCGGCGAGGGCCTGCCCTCGTACCCGCACCCGCGGCGGCTGCCCTGGCTGTGGGAGTTCCCCACCGTCTCCATGGGCCTCGGCCCGCTCTCCGCGATCTACCAGGCGCGCTTCAACCGCTACCTGGAGCACCGCGGCATCAAGGACACCGCCAACTCGCACGTGTGGGCGTTCCTCGGCGACGGCGAGATGGACGAGCCGGAGTCGACCGCCGCACTGGCGCTCGCCGGCCGCGAGGGTCTGGACAACCTGACCTTCGTCATCAACTGCAACCTGCAGCGCCTGGACGGCCCGGTCCGCCCCAACTTCAAGATCGTGCAGGAGCTGGAGGCCCAGTTCCGCGCCGCCGGCTGGAACGTCGTCAAGGCCCTGTGGGGCGAGGCGTGGGACGAGGTCTTCGCGCTCGACACCGACGGCGTGGTGCTCCAGCGGCTGCGCGAGACCCCGGACGCGCAGTTCCAGACCTACGCCACCCGGGACGCCGCCTACCTGCGCGAGCACTTCTTCGGCGCCGGCGACGCCCTCAAGGCGATCGGCGCGAGGTTCTCCGACGCCAAGCTGCTGGAGCTGTTCCAGACCTCCCGCGCCGGCCACGAGCCGCGCAAGGTGTACGCCGCCTACAAGGCCGCCGTCGAGCACAAGGGTGCGCCGACGGTCGTCCTGGCGCAGACCGTCAAGGGCTACACCCTCGGCGCGGGCTTCGAGTCCCGCAACGCCAACCACCAGATGAAGAAGCTGACGATGGCGGAGTTCCGCACCATGCGGGACCTGCTCGAACTCCCCATCCCGGACAGCGCGTTGGAGGGCGACCTGGTGCCGTACTGGCGCCCGGCCGAGGACTCCCCCGAGATGCGGTACCTGCGCGCCCGCCGCGCCGCCCTCGGCGGCCCGGCGCCGGCCCGCAAGGTCGTGGCCAAGCCGCTGCCGCTCCCCGCGGACAAGGCGTTCGACGCGCTGAAGAAGGGCTCGGGCAGCCAGGAGATCGCCACCACCATGGCGTTCGTCCGGCTGGTCAAGGACCTGATGCGGGACAAGGAGACCGGCAGGCGCTGGGTCCCGATCGTCCCCGACGAGGCCCGTACCTTCGGCATGGAGTCGCTCTTCCCGACCGCCGGCCTGTACTCCCCCAAGGGCGCGACGTACGACCCGGTCGACCGGGACCAGTTGCTCTGGTACAAGGAGGCCAAGGACGGCCAGATCCTCAACGAGGGGATCACCGAGGCCGGTTCGCTCGCCGACTTCACCGCCGCCGCCACGTCGTACGCGACGCACGGCGAGCCGATGATCCCGTTCTACATCTTCTACTCGATGTTCGGCTGGCAGCGGACCGCCGACCAGTTCTGGGCGCTCGCCGACCAGTTGGGCCGCGGCTTCGTGATCGGCGCCACCGCGGGCCGGACGACGATGACCGGCGAGGGCCTCCAGCACGCCGACGGCCACTCGCACCTGATCGCCTCCACCAACCCGGCGGCGCTCTCCTACGACCCCGCGTTCGCCTACGAGGTCGCGGTGATCGTCAAGGAGGGCCTGCGCCGGATGTACGGTCCGGACGCCGAGGACGTCTTCTACTACCTGACGGTCTACAACGAGACCAAGGTGCAGCCGGCGATGCCGGAGGGCGTCGAGGAGGGCATCCTCAAGGGCCTCTACCGCTTCCAGGAGGCCACCGCCGCCGAGGGCGCCGAGACGCCCCGGCTCCAGCTGCTGGCCTCCGGCACCGCGATCCACTGGGCCCTGGAGGCGCAGCAACTGCTCGCCGCCGACTGGGGCGTGGCCGCCGACGTGTGGTCCGCGCCGTCCTGGACGGAGCTCCGCCGGGACGCCCTGGAGTGCGACGCGGCCCGTCTGGAGGGCGAGGACCGGATCCCGTACGTGACCCGTGCGCTGGCCGGTGCGCCCGGCCCCGTCGTCGCGGTGAGCGACTGGATGCGGGCGGTACCGGACCAGATCGCCCCGTGGGTCGAGCAGGACTGGGTCTCCATCGGGACGGACGGCTTCGGCCTGTCCGACACCCGGGAGGCGGCCCGCCGCCACTTCGGCGTCGACCCGCAGTCGGTGGTCGTCCAGGCGCTGGCGGCCCTCGCCCGGCGCGGGGACGTCAAGCCGGAGAAGGTCAAGGAGGCCCGCGAGCGCTACGGGCTCTGAGGGCCGGTCCCTCGCTGCGCATGGCCGCTCCTCCGGAGCCGCCGCGCGCGGCGAGGGCCCCTGACGCGGGCGGCCCCGGCCGACACCGGGCGCCGCCCGCCCATCCGCTCCCGTACGGAGACCACCCACCGCGCCCGGGGTCTCCGTACGGGATCTTTCCTTCCTCCCGCTTCCCGTCCCAGGTCGGCGGGGGGTGTCAGTGGTGCCGCGCATGATGGATGCATGCGTGCCGCGCGGCTGATCAGAATGGTGTTGCTGCTCCAGTCCCGACCGTCGATGACGGCCGGCGAGCTGGCGCGGGAGCTGGAGGTCTCGGAGCGCACGGTCGCCCGGGACGTGCTCTCGCTCTCGGAGGCCGGGGTGCCCGTCTACGCCGACCGCGGTCGGGCCGGGGGCTACCGCCTGATAGGCGGGTACCGCACCCGGCTGACCGGCCTCGGTCGCAGTGAGGCGGAGGCGCTCTTCCTGTCCGGAGTGCCCTCCGCGCTGCGGGAGATGGGGTTGGCCGACGTCGCCTCCGCGGCCCGGCTGAAGGTGTCCGCCGCGCTGCTGCCGGAGCTGCGGGACGCCGCGTCCGGCGCCGCCCAGCGGTTCCATCTGGACGCGCCGCGCTGGTACCACGATCCCGAGACGCCCGAGCTGCTGCCGGTGATCGCCGACGCGGTGTGGGACGACCGCCGGCTGACGGTCCGCTACCTCCGGGCGGAGGACGAGGTGGCCCGCGAGCTGGAGCCCTACGGCCTCGTACTCAAGGCCGGCGTCTGGTACTTGGCGGCCCGGGCCGCACCCGCGGGCGACGCGGCGGACGCCGGCGGCCCGCCCCGGACCGGCTTCCGGGTCTACCGCCTCGACCGCTTCACCGCGGCCGAGCCGCTCCTGCCGGCGGGCCCGAGCGGGCCGACGGCGCCCTCCGGCCCGGTGGACTCCGGCCGCTTCGTCCGCGATCCGGAGTTCGACCTGCCCGCGTTCTGGGCCGAGCGGGCCGAGCAGTTCCGGCGGTCGCTGCTGCGCGAGGAGGTGGTGCTCCGGCTCACCCCCCGCGGCGTGCGGCAACTGCCGTACGTCACCGAGCCGGCCGCGGCCCGGGCGGCCGTGGAGCGGGCGGCGGCCGACGGCGGTCCCGACGCGCGGGGGCGGCTGACGGTCACCCTCGCCGTGGAGTCCGAGGAGGTCGCCTACGCCCAGCTCCTCTCGCTCGGCCCGGAGGGCGAGGTGCTGGCGCCCTCCGGGCTGCGGGAGCGGTGCGCCGCGGCCGCCCGCCGCGCCGCCGCGCTCTACGACCCCGCACGGGAGCCCACCACCGGGCGGCCCGCCGACGACTCCCCCGCCTCCGCTCCGCCCTAGCGGTAGTCCTCCTCGGTCGCGTTCCGGCCGCCCATGACCACCTCCGCGAAGTAGCGGTCGGCGTCCGGCCGCGAGCCGTCGGCGTCGGTGAAGTCGTACTCCCTCGCCAACTGGCCGCTGGACAGCGACTGTCCGGACCAGCGGGCCCGGTCCGGGTCGGCGGCCAGCGCCCGCACCGCGCGGCCGATGAGCACAGGAGACTCGGCGATGGCGAAGTGCGGCTCCTTGGCGATCGCGTCGCGCCAGGTCGCCTCGGTGACGCCGAAGTAGTCCAGCATCTCCTCGGAGCGCAGGAAGCCCGGGGTGAGCGAGACCGCCGTGCCGCCGTACTCCTTGAGCTCGCTGGCGAGCCCGAAGGCGATCCGGTGCGGGACGTTCTTGGTGACGTCGAAGCAGAGGCTGTTGCGGTAGGTGCGGTTGAACTCCACGGTGCCGTCGGTGACTTCGATGACCAGCCCGCCGGGCCGCCGGATCAGCAGCGGCAGCGCGAAGTGGCTGGTGATGACGTGGGTGTCGATGCCGAGCCGGAACATCCGCAGCCCGTTCGCCAGGTCCAGGTCCCACACCTTGGTGTCGAACTGGATCAGCCGGTCGCCACCCCAGACGCTGTTCACCAGCAGGTCCAGCCGGCCCTGTTCGCGGTCGATGCGCTCGACCAGCGCCCTGACCTGATCCGGCTCCAGGTGGTCGGTGGGCACCGCGATCCCGGTGCCCACCGCCCGTCGCCCACCACCACCCTTGCCGGCGGCCCTACGGGCCGCCTCTCCTGCTGCGGTCACCAGCTCCGCGGTCTCCTCGATGGTCTCCGTGGGCCGGCCGACCTCGCTGGCCGAGTCCCGGGTGGTGCGCCCGGTGACGTACACCAGCGCGCCGGCGCGGCCCAGTTCGACGGCCATCGCCCGCCCCGCGCCCCGGGTCGCCCCAGCGACCAGCGCCACCTTGCCGGTCAGCTCGCCGCCGGGCTGCCGCCCGCCCGGTGCCTGCCCCGCCGTCCTGTCCTGCGTCGTCACGTGTCGCTCCTCGCTGTCGCGTGCTGTGTGGTCGTACGCGGCAACGCTGACAGCCAATCCCGACACCTTCTGTCGGGATTGGCTGGGCTGGGGGAATCCGGCGGGGACGGCCGACCGCTCCGAGCCGCTACGGCCACAGCGCCCGCAGCGGTCGGCCGTCCCGCAGCCGCCCGGTGACCCGCGCCGGGGCGTTCGACGCGGCCGGGGCCGCCAGCGCCGTCGCGTCGGCCGTGGCCCGCACCCCGCCGGTCACGTCGATCCCGGCCACGTCGCTGCTGCCCGCCGCGAGCACGTACCACTTCCCGGACTTCGCCCGCCAGTGGACGTCGCCGAGCACGTCCCGGCCGAACGGGCTGCACACCGCCGTGTCGACCTCCCGCCCGACGATCCGCCCCGGGTCGGCCGGCCCGGCGGCGGGCGGCTGGAACTGGAGCATGACCCGACCGGGGCCGCGCCAGGTGTCGGCGCGGTTGCACACCCAGCTCGCGGTGCCGCCGCCCTCGGGGAGGCCCTGCTGCGCGTAGGCCCAGTTGTTGACGGCCCGTACGCCGGTGCCGCGCAGCGACCGCAGGGTGCACGCGGTGCGGGCCCAACTGCGCAGCGCGGGGCCCCCGGTGGCCTCCCCCGGGCCGCCCGGGCCGCCGGCCGTCGACGGCCCCAGATACGTCAGGTGCACCGGCGCCAGGTCGCCGAGGTCGGTCACCAGGAAGGAGCGGCGGTCGTCGAGCCGCGGCGAGGAGCGGAACGCGGCCACCGGCCAGTGCCCGCAGGCGGCGTCGTCCGCGGGCGGCAGCGGGATCCGGTCGGTGACGCCGTCCGGGGCCAGGTGCAGCCCGCGCGACGGGGCGTCGGGGGCGAGCAGGTCCCGGGTGGCGACGTCGGCGACCCAGGGCGCGATGAGGTACCGCAGCCAGCCGTTGCCGCGGCCGATCACCAGGCCGCCGGCGGCGGCGAGGTCGGCGCCGTCGACCCGGGCGAAGTGCAGGGTGGGCGTGGCGTCGGCCGGTTCGGCGTAGCGCACCAGCCGCTCGCCGTCGTGGAAGACCACCACCATGACGTTGTCGATCAGGCCGGCGTACAGCAGCCGGGGCGGGGCGGCCGGCGGCCTGGTGGAGGTGTCCGCGGCCGCGACGATCCGGGTGCCGGGCGGCGGCGCGGCCCAGACCTGCAACGCCCGGGCCAGCAACTGCCGGTCGCCGGCCTCGCGGCCGCGCGGCGGCCAGGCGGTGAAGTCCACCCGGGAGGTGCGCGCCCACTGCTCGTTGGGCGCCCGCAGCAGGCGCCCGGAGTCCAGGGCCTGTTGGGCCGCGGTGGACACGGGCCCGCGCCCGGGCCGGCCGTCGGGCAGCGCCAGCGCGACCACCCCGGCCGCCAGTACCGCCGCCAACGCGGCCGTCGCCCGCACCCGTTGCCGGCGGCGCAGCAGGTCCGTCGGTCGGGCCTGCACCGTGCAGGGGTCGAACTCCGCCGAGTTCAGCAGCGCGGCGGCGCCGGCCCCGGTCCGCCGGTCCAGTTGGCCGGCCGCCCGCTGCGCCGCGTCCGGATCCGGCACCCCGGCCCGCGCCAGCACGGCGCGCGCCGCGTCCGCCTCCAGCCCCTCCAGGTGCCACAGCCCCATCGCGGCCCTTACGGCGGCGGGGGCGGCCGACAGCGCCTGGTCCAGGGCGAGTTCGTCGGCGCCGCCAGCCCGCGGGAAGAGCCGCAGCCCCCACACGAACGGCACCGTCGGCAGCAGCACCGCGGGCCGCTGCCGCTGCTCGTAGGCGAGCGCCAGCTCCAGGGTCCGCTGCCGCACCAGCTCGTAGCCGGAGCCGGCGGCGTGCGGGCCGCGCTGGGCCGGCAGCGCCCCGGCCCGCCGGCGCGGCACCCGCCACGGCAGCGCCCGCTGCACCAGGCCGTGCGCGGTGAGGACCTTGCGGTGGCGGCCCATCGACGGGGGCAGGACGAGGTAGGCGAGGCGGACCAGGTGCGGGTAGTGCTCGACGAGGGCCGCCTCGGCGCGTTCGACCTCGGCCCGGGTGCGTTCGTCCATGGGCATGGCGGGAGCGCCCTTCACGGAGTGGGAGTGGGAGGGGGGATTTCTGGTGGTCTGGTCTGCCGTCGTTGCATGCCACACAACGAGGGAGTCCCGGCCCGGTCACCGCCCCGCGGGCCCCGGGGGCACTCCGCGTGCGGGCCGCGGCGCCAGGACCGATGCTGGAGCGGTGATGGACGAGACGGAGTTCTGGGAGCTGATCGACGGCTCCCGCGCGGACTCCGCGGGCGACCCCGAGGAGCAGGCCGACGCGCTGGTCGACCGGCTGCTCCGCCTCGACCCGGACCGGGTGCTGGACTTCGCCCGGCACTTCGAGGCGCGCTACAACCGGGCGTACACCTGGGACCTGTGGGCGGCCGCCGCGGTGCTGCTGGACGGCGCCAGCGACGACGCCTTCGACGCCTTCCGCTGCTGGCTGATCGGCCGGGGCCGGCACGCCTTCGAGGGCGCGCTGCACGACCCGGACCACCTCGCCGCCCTGCTGCCCGACTTCGACGAGGACGCCGACGGCGACGCCGAGGACCTGGGCTACGCGGCCGACGAGGCGTACGAGCAACTGACCGGCACCGACCTGCCCGACCTCGGCCTGCCCCCACCGCCGCCCGAACCGCTCGGCCCCTACGTCGACATCGAGGACGACGCGGCCCTGGCCGAGCGCCTCCCGCGACTGTGGGACCGCTTCCGTCGCTAGGGCGCTTCCGACCCGTCAGCAGCGCCCTGGGGCCCGCCCTCCCCCGTGCCGCCCGGAGTTGCGGGCAGGATGACCCCATGCGGATCGCGATCACCGGCTCGACCGGACTCATCGGGGCACCCCTCGTCCGTAACCTGCGCGCGGACGGCCACGACGTCGTCCGGCTCGTCCGCCGGCAGCCGGCGGCCGCCGACGAGGTGGCCTGGGACCCCAAGGGGCGGCGGCTCGACCCGGCCGCGCTGGCCGGCTGCGAGGCGGTGGTCCACCTCGCCGGGGCGGGCGTCGCCGACCACCGCTGGACCGCCGCGTACAAGCAAGAGCTGCGCGACAGCCGGGTGTTGGGCACCCGGACGCTGGCCACCGCGCTGGCCGCGCTGGACGTCCCGCCGCGGGTCTTCGTCTCGGGCAGCGCGATCGGCTATTACGGCGACACCGGGGACCGGCGCACGGACGAGGACGCGCCGGCCGGCACCGGTTTCCTGCCGGAGCTCTGCGTGGCCTGGGAGGACGCCGCGACGCCCGCGCTGGACGCCGGCATCCGGACCGTCTTCGCCCGCACCGGCCTGGTCGTGGCGCGCTCCGGCGGCGCCTGGGGGCGGCTCTTCCCGCTCTTCCAGATGGGGTTGGGCGGCCGGCTCGGCAACGGCAGCCAATACTGGAGCTTCATCTCCCTGCGGGACCACCTCGCGGCGCTCCGCCACCTGTTGGCCACCGAGGAGCTGTCCGGACCGGTCAACCTCACCGCCCCGGAGCCGGTCACCAACCGGGAGGCGACGGCGGTGATGGGCCATCTGCTGCGCCGCCCGACGCTGTGCACCGTGCCGGCGCCGGTGCTGCGGCTGGTCCTCGGGGAGTTCGCGGGCGACGTGCTCGGCAGCCAACGGATCGTTCCGCGGCGGCTGTCGGACTCCGGATTCGCCTTCGCGCACCCCCGGATCACCGACGCGGTGCGCGCCGCCCTGGGGTCGTAGGGCGGCCGGGGCCGGGGCGTGGCAACGGGGCGCACCGACGCGCCCCCAGGGCGCCCCTGTCGGCCGGGCCGCGGTGCTCCTTACGGTCCTCGGACACACCACTTGGCTTCCCGGACGGCCACACCGGGCAGGAGATCCGTGCGCTGCCGCTGGGACCGACCTCGGGAGGGGCATGTGCTGCGCACCGCATCGGCCGTCGACGTCGTCATCGTGGGGGCCGGGCCAGCCGGTCTCGCTGCCGCCCGCCATCTGACCGGGGCCGGGCTCACGGTCACCGTCCTGGAGGCCGCCTCGCGGGTCGGCGGCCGGTTCGTCACCGACGAGGTGGACGGCTTCCGCCTGGATCGCTGCGGCCGCCCGCTGGCGGTCTCACCGACCGCCCTGCGCCGGACCCCGGGCCTGGCGGAGCTGACGCTGCGCCCGTTCGCGGCCGGCCTGAGCCTGCACAATGGCCAACGAACCCACCGCATCAGCCCGTTGCGGAGCACAAGGGGCGCACTCTCCGCGGCGCGCGCCCTCACGCGCGCCGACCGCCGTACCGAGCGTTCCGCCACCGCCCCGCCGCCCGACCGCCCGGTCAACGACGCGCTGGCCGGCCGCCCGGCGTTCCCGCCGCGCACCCACGACACCTTCCTGCGGCCGCTGTTGGGCGCGCTGCTGTGCGATCCCCGACTGCTCGGCTCCGGCCGGGGCGCCGCGCAGGTGCTGCGGGCCTTCGCCGAGGGCCGGTTGACGCTCCCGGCGGGCGGCGCCTGCGCCGTCCCCGAGCTGCTGGCGGCCGGCCTGCCGCCGGGCACGGTGCGGACGTCGGTGACGGTCACGGCCGTCGACACCAATGGGGTCGGCACCCGCGAGCACGGCCGGATACCGTGCCGTGCGGTGCTGGTGGCGACCGGCGCGCGGGATGCCGCCCGCCTCCTGCCGGGGCTGCGGCTGCCCGCCTTCCACCCGGTGACGGTGCTGCACCACACCGCGGCCGCCCCCGCCGGCGCCCGCGGCGGCCCCGGCCGGGACACCGCGCTGATCCTGCCCACGGACGGCCCGGTCGCCTTCAGCTACCTGGCCGGCGCGATCGACCCGTCGCGCACCCCGCCCGGCCGCCCGCTGGTCACCACGGTCGTCCTCGGCACCGCCGCGGCGCTGCCCCTGGACACCCTCGACAAGACCGTCCGGCCGCAACTCGACCGGATCTACGGGGTGCGGGGCGACGACTGGCAGTTGCTGACGGGCCATCACGACCCGTACGCGGTGCCCGCGATGGCCGTCCCGCACGACCCGCAGCGCGCGGTGCGGGTGCTGTCCGGGCTGTACGTGTGCGGCGACCACCGGGACACCAGCACGCTCCAGGGGGCGCTGCGCTCCGGCCGCCGGGCCGCCCGCGCGCTGCTCCAGGACTTCGGCCTGCCGGCCCGCCCGGAACCGGACGCGGTACGGGCGGCGGCGTGACCGGGCCGCCTCACCGCCCGCCGCTCACCCCAGGGCCGCCACCCGCTCCCGGTAGCCGCGCACCGCCGCGGCGTCCCGATACGGCTCCAGCCGGCGCTCGAAGTCCCGGACGTACTCGTGCGCCCGCACCGACCGCATCTCGGACGCCTGCAGGGCCGCCTCGGCGCCCAGGGTGCACGCCTGCTCCAGCTCGCCCAGGCCCAGCCGCGCGGTGGCCAGCACCACCCGGCAGAACAGCCGGCTGCGGGCGAACCCGGCGGCGCGCAGTTGCAGGGAACGCTCGGCGTGCTGGGAGGCGGCACGGTACTGCTGGAGATCGCGGTGGCAGTGCGCGAGTTCGTCGGCGAGCTGTGCCTCGTCGAAGAAGCGCGCCCAGTACGGGGTGTCGTCCCCGGGGCGGGCGCTCTCCAGGGCCCGTTCGGCGCGGGCCAGCGCGGCCGTGCAGGCCCGGACCTCGCCGAGGACGCCGTGGCCGCGCGCCTCGGCGGCGTGCAGCAGCGCCTGCACGGCGGGCGGGACGCCGCTGCCGACGCCCTGTTGGGCGACGCGCGCCAGTTGGACGGCCTCCCTGCCGTGCCCCAGATAGACCGCCTGCCGGCTCATCGTCACCAGGACGTAGGCACCGTACGCCCGGTCCCCGGCGGCCTGGGAGAGCCGCAGCGCCTGCACGAAGTACCGCTGCGCCAGGCCGTGCGCGGCGATGTCGTAGGAGGTCCAGCCGGCCAGCCGGGTCAGGTCGGCGGCGGCCGCGAACAGCCGGCGGCCGACCGCCTCCCCGTAGGTGCCGCGGAGCATCGGCTCGGCCTCGTGCTCCAGATAGCGCACCAGCGCCTGGCGGGCGTGGCCGCCGCCGTAGGCGTGGTCCAGGGCGCGGAACAGCTCGCCGACCGAGCGCAGCGCCGCGATGTCGCCGGAGGTGACCCGGCTGCCCTGGACGCGGTCCACCCGCTCGGTCTGCCGCTGCCGGGGCACCGCCAGCCGCCCGCCCTGGAGGGGCACCCGGTCCTCGACCGACTGGTCGCCGTGCGCGACCCGTTCGTCGGGTCGGCCGATCAGCCAGTCCCGGCTCGGCACCACCAGCCCGGCCGGGGTGAACGCGATCTTGCGGAGCTCGGCATGGCTGCCGGAGTCCTTGCGCCACAGCCCGCTGACGATGTCCACCGCCTCGGTCGGGACCGAGGCGAATTCCAGCCCCGCGTACACCGGCGCACAGGCGTCCAGGCCGAGGTCCTGGGCGGACAGCCGGCGCCCCAGCCGGCGGGTGAAGACCTCCGCGATCAGGGCGGGGGTGGTGCCTCTGGGCTGCTGCCCGCGCAGCCAACGCGTCACCGAGGTCTTGTCGTAGCGCAGGTCGAGGCCGTGCTCGATGCCCAGTTGATCAACCCGTCTGGCCAGCCCTGCGTTGGAGAAGCCCGCCTCGGCGATGAGCGCGGCGAGCTGCCGATTGGGCGTGTGGTGCGGGGGTCGTTCCGTCATCAGCTTTTCCGGTCTCCTGCCTTCCGGGCCGGGCCGCCGGGGTCGACTGACCCCGTCCGGCATGCTCTTCGCCCTTGTGGAACGGCGTGAATGTAACGGCCTTCGGCGCCGTTCTCGCCGCGTCTGAGCCGCGTTCATCCGATCGTGTGAGCACGTCACAGGCGCGTGGGCGGCCGCACGGCGCACCGGCCCCGTGCTGGGGGCGCACACGGCGGCCGTACAGTGGCATGGGCGCGAGAGGCAATCGGAAGTGCCTCGAAAGAGGCACGCGACGTCGCATGGAACTGCGACAAGGTTCGAAGGGGAGCTGCCGTGACTGCGATCTCTCGGGGGGAGACCCCCACACCCGAGGGGCTGCGCTTCGTCCGTCTGGGCTTCGGGGCGGACGCCGTCGCGTACGAACCGGCCTGGCAGGAGCAGCGCAGGATCCACGCCGCCCGCTTCGCCGACGAGATCCCCGACACCTGCCTGCTCCTGGAGCACCAGGCCGTCTACACGGCTGGGCGGCGCACCTCCGACGACGAACGGCCGCTGGACGGCACCCCGGTCGTCGACGTGGACCGCGGCGGGAAGATCACCTGGCACGGCCCCGGTCAACTGGTGGGCTACCCGATCCAGAAGCTGCCGCGCCCGGTCGACGTGGTCGCGCACGTGCGCCGGCTGGAGGAGGCCCTGATCCGGGTCTGCGCCGACTTCGGCGTCGAGGGCACCCGCGTCGAGGGCCGCAGCGGCGTGTGGGTCCTGGGCGACCCGGTCGAGCAACGGCCGGCCCTGGGCGGCCTCCAGCTCGACTTCGACCCGCGGGCCACCGACGAGCTCTTCGACCCGCGGCTGAACGGCCCCGAGTACGCGCCGTCCAACGCCGGTCAACGCCGCGAGGACCGCAAGCTGGCCGCCATCGGCATCCGCGTCGCCAAGGGCGTCACCATGCACGGCTTCGCCCTCAATGTGAATCCGGACACCACCTCGTTCGACAAGATCGTGCCCTGCGGCATCCGGGACGCCGGTGTCGCGTCGCTCTCCAGCGAGTTGGGCCGCGAGATCACCATCGCCGAGGTCCTCCCGGTCGTCGAGAAACACCTGCGTGACGTCCTGGAGAACGCCGAGCTCCTCCCCCGCGCGGTCTGAACCCCCGCCCCGCGGCCCGGCCCGCGGGAATGCCCTCCTCCCCCCGGAGGTTGGCCGAGCACGACCCGCACGCGGATCTGCGTGCGAATTGACGGGCGTACCCTGGTGTACGCCGAAGAATCGAAGTTGTTAGGGAGCCGACGTGTCCGCAGTCGCACCCGACGGACGCAAGATGCTGCGCCTGGAGGTCCGCAACAGCCAGACCCCCATCGAGCGCAAGCCCGAGTGGATCAAGACCCGGGCGAAAATGGGTCCCGAGTACAACCACCTCCAGGGCCTGGTCAAGAGCGAGGGCCTGCACACGGTCTGCCAGGAGGCGGGGTGTCCCAACATCTTCGAGTGCTGGGAGGACCGCGAGGCGACCTTCCTCATCGGCGGTGACCAGTGCACCCGCCGCTGCGACTTCTGCCAGATCGACACCGGCAAGCCGCAGGCGCTGGACCGCGACGAGCCCCGCCGGGTCGCCGAGTCCGTGCAGACCATGGGCCTGAAGTACGCCACCATCACCGGCGTCGCCCGCGACGACCTGGAGGACGGCGGCGCCTGGCTCTACGCCGAGACCGTCCGCCAGATCCACGCCGCGATGCCCGACACCGGCGTCGAGCTCCTCATCCCCGACTTCAACGCGATCCCCGAGCAGCTCGCCGAGGTCTTCTCCTCCCGCCCCGAGGTGCTGGCGCACAACGTCGAGACGGTCCCGCGGATCTTCAAGCGGATCCGCCCCGGCTTCCGCTACGAGCGGTCGCTGGACGTCATCACCCAGTCCCGCGCGGCCGGCCTGGTCACCAAGTCCAACCTGATCCTGGGCATGGGCGAGACCCGCGAGGAGATCAGCCAGGCGCTCCAGGACCTGCACGAGGCGGGCTGCGAGCTGATCACGATCACCCAGTACCTGCGCCCCTCCGTGCGCCACCACCCCATCGAGCGCTGGGTCAAGCCCCAGGAGTTCGTGGAGCTCAAGGAGGAGGCCGAGGAGATCGGCTACGCCGGCGTCATGTCCGGCCCGCTGGTCCGCTCCTCCTACCGCGCCGGCCGCCTGTACCAGCAGGCGATCGAGCGACGCGAGGTCGAGGCGTCCAGTCAGGCGGTTTGACGCGCCTGGCGCGCCAACTTGTGAAGCGTGGCACATGCTTGGGAGACGCGGCCCCGCACTCCCCTCCGGCAGGGGGGTGTGGGGGCCGCGTCAACGTTTCATAGGTGTTTGACCGGCAGGTCATCCGTTGGTAACACCCTTCGGTGACGATGGATGCACGCACCGTTCGACACCTCCCACCCGCCCCCTGTTCGCTTCCGTTCGTCCGAGGGAGACCATCACCATGGAGGCCGCGCCGCTTCGCGCCACCGCCCACCCCATCCCCTCCGTCACCGGTGCTCTGCGTGCCATTGAGGCCGTCCTGCTCCGCGGCGGCCAGCGCACCGCCCGCCGCAACGCCTGGACGTCGGTCCTGGAGGACCGCCGCCGCGCCAAGGACCGGTACGACGCCGAGTACGTCCTGGAGGCCGCGGCCACCGGCCGTCCGCACGCCACGTAAACTTCGCTGTATGGCGAGGAAGGCAAACTCAACCGGCGCTGGCGGCGCTGAGAACCCCGGGCGGCTGAAGCAGATCGCCCTGACCTACAAGATGACCCGTCGGGTCGATTCCAAGGTCGGTCTTGTCGTCGCTGGCACGGGCATCGTCGTCTTCGGCGTGCTCCTCGCCATCGGCTTCCTGATCGGCCACCCCGTCTACGCGGGCGTCCTGGGCTTCGTCCTGGCGTTCCTCGCGATGGCGATCATCTTCGGCCGGCGCGCGGAGCGGGCGGCCTTCGGGCAGATGGAGGGCCAGCCCGGCGCGGCGGCCGCCGTCCTGGAGAACGTCGGCCGCGGCTGGACGGTGACCCCCGCGGTCGCGATGAACCGCAGCCAGGACGTGGTGCACCGCGCCGTCGGCAAGGCCGGCATCGTCCTGGTCGGCGAGGGCAACCCGAACCGGCTGCGCGGCCTGCTGGCCGCCGAGAAGAAGCGGATGGCGCGCACCGTCGCGGACGCCCCGGTGCACGACGTCATCGTCGGCGACGGCGACGGCCAGGTCCCGCTCAAGAAGCTCCGCACCCACCTGCTGAAGCTCCCGCGCGTCCTCCCCGGCGCCCAGGTGACGACCGTCAACGACCGCCTGCGCGCCCTCGGCGACCTGATGAGCAACATGCCCGTGCCGAAGGGCCCGATGCCCAAGGGCATGCGGATGCCGAAGGGCGGCGGCAAGATGCGCTGACGCGCTGCCCCGTACACATACACACCTACACGTCTGCGCCCCGGGACCGATGGCCGGTCTCGGGGCGCAGACGTGTGTGTACGTATGTGTGCGGGGGAGGCGGGGCGGGTCGGCGTCCGCGCTCGTCGTCGGGGCGCTGGGCGTCTCGCCGGGTCGGCCGGACGTCGCCGGGCGCGCGGATCAGGTCCGTACCCAGCTGCCCGGACCTGGATCAGGTCCGGGCAGTAAGGCGGTGCGTCAGATCCGTACCTGGACCGAGCGGCTGAGTCGGTCGTGCAGGCCCCGGCCGTCCCGGTCCCAGATCACCGCGGGGATCACCAGCACCAGCAGCACCGTCCGCAACACCACTCGCAGCAGGCCGATCCGGCCGCCGCCCTCGGCGACCACCCGCAGCCCGAGCAGCCGCTTGCCGGGGGTGCAGCCGATGGTCCCGACGGTCAGCACGCTCAGCACCGCGAAGACCGCCAGCGCCCAGTTGCTCGTCGACTGCGCCTTGCCGCCGCTGAGCAGCCCGTACGCGATGAGCAGGCAGAGCGCCCAGTCGATGAAGAGCGCGCCGAAGCGCCGGCCGACCCGTGCGATCGAGCCCGGCCCCTCCTCCGGCAGCCCGAGCTGTTGCCCGCGGTACCCGAAGTCGACACCCATGTCCTCGGCCGCCGCCCGGGGCCCGGACATCCACGATCCGATTGCTTGCCTGTTGTCCACCCGTCCACGGTACTGCGACCGCATACGTTTCCCGGGCGGCGGGTTCCCGCACCCGACGCCGGCCGCTCCCCCGCCACTGCCCGCACCGCATCCGTCGACGGCGCACAACGCCCCACAGAGAGAGCTGTCACGGGCTGCGACTCAACTGCCGTACGAGCCACCGCAAACGCTCCTTCTCGACCCGCGAACGCCCCTTCTTGAGCTGCCGCAGCGGCCTCCCGGAGGCGCACACTGGGGGGTGAGATCGACCGCGTGCCGGTTAACCTCGGCGAAACAAATGGGTCATGCTTGGGAAATCCCGCCTGCCTATGGTCGGGCGAGCGCGCCCCGCACATGGTCGCGCTCCGAGTCGCAACCCCGCGTCCGCCGAGCGGTGACCGGGCTAGGAGGAGTTGGATGTTCCAGAACGCCGACGACGCGAAGAAGTTCATCGCGGATGAGGACGTGAAGTTCGTCGACGTCCGTTTCTGCGACCTGCCGGGCGTGATGCAGCACTTCACGATCCCCGCCGCGGCGTTCGACCCGAGCGAGGACCTGGCGTTCGACGGTTCGTCGATCCGCGGCTTCCAGGCGATCCACGAGTCCGACATGGCGCTGCGCGCGGACCTGTCGACGGCCCGTGTGGACCCGTTCCGCCAGGAGAAGCACCTCAACATCAACTTCTTCATCCACGACCCGATCACGGGCGAGCAGTACAGCCGCGACCCGCGCAACATCGCCAAGAAGGCCGAGGCGTACCTCGCCTCCACCGGCATCGCGGACACCGCGTACTTCGGTCCGGAGGCGGAGTTCTACGTCTTCGACTCGGTCCGCTTCGAGACCTCCGCGAACCAGGGCTTCTACCACATCGACTCCGAGGCCGGCGCCTGGAACACCGGTGCCCGCGAGGACAACCGCGGCTACAAGGTCCGTTACAAGGGCGGTTACTTCCCGGCCCCGCCGGTCGACCACTTCGCCGACCTGCGCGCCGAGATCTCCCTGGAGCTGGAGAAGTCCGGCCTCCAGGTCGAGCGCCAGCACCACGAGGTCGGCACCGCCGGCCAGGCGGAGATCAACTACAAGTTCAACACCCTGCTCGCCGCCGCCGACGACCTGATGCTGTTCAAGTACATCGTCAAGAACGTCGCCTGGCGCAACGGCAAGACCGCCACCTTCATGCCCAAGCCGATCTTCGGTGACAACGGCTCCGGCATGCACGTCCACCAGTCGCTGTGGCAGGGCGGCCAGCCGCTCTTCTACGACGAGCAGGGCTACGCGGGCCTGTCGGACACCGCCCGCTACTACATCGGCGGCATCCTCAAGCACGCCCCGTCGCTGCTGGCGTTCACCAACCCGACCGTGAACTCCTACCACCGCCTGGTCCCGGGCTTCGAGGCCCCGGTCAACCTGGTCTACTCGCAGCGCAACCGCTCCGCCGCCATGCGCATCCCGATCACGGGCTCCAACCCGAAGGCCAAGCGCGTCGAGTTCCGCGCCCCGGACCCGTCGTCCAACCCTTACCTCGCCTTCTCGGCCCTCCTCCTCGCCGGCCTCGACGGCGTCAAGAACAAGATCGAGCCGGCCGAGCCGATCGACAAGGACCTCTACGAGCTCGCCCCGGAGGAGCACGCGGGCGTCCCCCAGGTCCCGACCTCCCTCCCCGCGGTCCTCGACGCCCTCGAAGAGGACAACGAGTACCTCCAGCAGGGCGGCGTCTTCACCTCCGACCTGATCGAGACCTGGATCGACTACAAGCGGACCAACGAAATCGCCCCGATCCAACTCCGCCCGCACCCGCACGAGTTCGAGCTTTACTTCGACATCTAAAGGGCGGGGTCGGGTGACCTTGGCCGGAGGCCCGGAAACGTGATGTGACCTGCGGAAACACTCTCCAGTGTTTCTCATTGGTACCGTTCGTTTTCCAGGCTGTTGTGCACCGGGTGTGCACCGGCCCGACAGCTCCCTAACTGTGCGTCAGATTTAGTGGTGGGGCTGCTTCCCTGGTACCAGGGAAGCAGCCCCACCGCTTTGAAGACGTCTGCGATGGACTCACAGTATGTAGCGTTCGCCATTTGCCACCCGAGCCCAGAGACGACAACGGCGGCCATGTCCCCAGCGGGACGCCATCACAACGGCAACCGATGGGCCATGCGCTTCATCGCCCGCGCCTCCATCATCACTGCCTGGTGGGAGACCAGTCACAAGGTCTCAGACAGCAGGCCAGTTCACGCCCCGCCCGGATAGCATCCCTGGCGGGGCGACTTCATTCGACAAAGGGGGACGGTGGACCTTTCCGGCAGGCTCACCAAAGCCAAAGATCTACTGATAGCGGGAGAAAACGAATCGGAGGTGCCCGATGTCATCGGGTACCAGGACGTCCGGCACCAGTGGGAACGCGGCTACCGTGAGACGCTGGAGCAGGCCATTGAAGACGGTGCATGCGGCCCGGACAGCACCAACATCATCGACTTCCCCAAGACAGACCTGACTGTGCGGCCTCTAGCCCGTTTCTCCACCCGAGACCGGCTTATATACGACGCTCTTGTCTTCACGGTCGCCGGTGAGATCGACCGCCAGCTTCACCCCGGCGTCTCCAGTTACCGATGGAACCGCTTCAGGGGCGAGCCCATCCGATGGTGGTCCAACTGGACGTCCTACCGGGCAAAGTCGCTACGGGCCATCCGCTCCGACACTTCGCTCAGGGTCGCCTACCTCGACATCGCGGCCTTCTACGAGCATATCGACGTGGCCATCCTCGGAGACGATCTAGAAGCCCTCGGCGGCGACCATCGAGCCGCCGGTCACATCACCAACTTCCTCAGCCGGTTTCAGACCATCAATCATGCTTGGGGCCTGCCTCAAGGGCCGGACGCCTCCGGCATACTCGCCAATCTCTACCTCGCCCCTGTCGATTCCTACCTGGCCCAGAACAGCGCCCGGTTCCTGCGCTACTCCGACGACATCAAGGTCTTCCACCCCGACTGGAGCGAGCTGCGCGATCTCTTCCTCGGAGTGAACAGTCAACTGCGCTCCAGAAGACTCTCTGTCTCCTCCAGTAAGACCGTCATCCTCGACCCCCAGGACGCCCGGGAACGCGAAACCGACATCCGGCATGACTCCCTGGCCGGCGCCATCAGATATGGCCGTCCGCGGGCTCGGGAGAATCTCGTAGACTACTTCGAGAGGATCGCCAAAGAGGGAGAGTTCAACGGTAACCAGGTCCGTTTCGTCCTCGGCCAGCTCAGCAGGATCAGAGACGATCGCGCGGTCGGCTGGTGCCTGGACAATCTCACTCGCCTCCCCCACGCCATCACGCACGTGTTCAAGTACCTCAACGCGGCCAAGAGTAGAGCCCCCGAGGTCGAGAGCACCTTGGTCCAGTTTCTGCACTCCATCCAAAGCGCCGCCCACCCGTTGATCGAGCAGCGCGTCCTGCGCTACTTCATCGCCATGGGTATCAAGGATGAACGAGTGAAAGAAGCGGCGTGGACCATTCTCGGAGACCGTAACCGGGTCGACTACGCCCGCGAGTTCGCCGCCCGCTACATCGGAGAGCACGCATCCATTGCCGAGGCCCAGATGCTCCGCCACCGCTTCGAGGGGGAAACCAACGCTGCCGTCCGACGCGCCATACTCGTCGCGTTATACGAGGCGGGCTACCTCACCAACCGCTATCGCAATGAGATCAGAGCCTCCGTCCCCGGCATGGAATGGCTCTGTAACTTCCTTTCCATTAGTCCTCGCATAAGCCCGCCCCAGATTGGACCCTATGCCTACTTCTGACACGCGGTTCGAGAGCGCGAAGACCGAGCTGAAGCGCATCCAGAGCAATTGCCTCTACACCGCACAGGGCTACTTCGAAGCGGCCAAGAGCGCCGAGAAGTGGGGGCGGCTGATGGTGTTCATCCCCGCCTGCGTGACCGCAACATGCAGCCTCCTGGTCGCGGTCAAGGTCGGTCCCCAAGTGTTCTTCAGCGGGCTCGGCGCCGTCGCCGGAGCCATCGCCGCCACCGCAGCCTTCCTGGGCTCCCCCAAAAAGGCTGCTGATCATCTCGCGTCCGCCCGCGCCTACACCGCGCTCAAGCACCGCGCGGACACCGAGATCAGCCTCATGAACGAGGCATCCGACCCGACGGCCCTCGAAGCCAGAACCCGAGAGCTGAGCGCCGACTACGTACGCATCACCTCCACCGACACCCCAATGGCGAACAAGTTCTACGAGAAGGCCCGCCAGCGGATACAACAGGGCTCGGCCGAGTAACAGCGCCACGCCTCTTTGTTTGTGGCCGCGCGGTCGGTCTCAGCCATGTCCCCCCAGAGGCTTCCCTTGCCGTCGTACGCCATGGCCCACCCCTTCTAACGCCAGCCGTCGAGAGAGACCTGCGGTCCGCCGTCGAGATAGCGGTGGAGGGCACTGGCTGTGGTGTCCACGAACTCCTCGGGGATGGCATCGGCGGCGACCCAGCAGACCTGGACGTGCTTGCGCGGCTCGCGGTTCTCGGGCTCGCCGGTCCACTCGTGGGCTGCGAAGACTACGGTGAGGAAGCCATTCGGGGCTTCAACCCCCCAGGCGCCGTGGATGACATGTGCGACTTTCAGCGCCCCTGGCTTCACTGTGAGGCCGGTCTCCTCGTAGAGCTCGCGCACCGCGGTATCGGTGATCGGCTCGCCGGGTTCGCTCTTGCCGACAGGGAGATCCCACATCCCCTGGGCGAACTTGGCGTTATGGCTGCGTTGGAGGAGTACGACGCGGTTGGTGGCCCTGTCGTGGACGATGACGCCGGCGACCAGCAGGGTCATGGATTCGAGTGCGGGCTTGAGGGCTTGGGGGCGGGCGTCGGTCGTCGGCTCAGCCACGGGGTTCCCTTCGTCGGCCTGGTTGTTGGGCATGTTAGGCGAGCGCCTCGCGGGCGCGGCGGGCGAGTTCGGCGGCTCCGGGCACTTTGCGCCGCTGGTAGATCGCGAGAGTGGACCGCAGTGAGGTGATCGCCTTACGGGTGCGGTCTGAGGTCATGCCCTCCATGAGCGTCAGGGCCTGCGACCAGGCGGCGACGGCCTCGTCGGCACGGGCCTGGGCCGCGAGGCTGTCGCCCAGGTCGGCGTAGGTCAGGGCGTGGACGCGCTTGTACTTCACCGGGTCCCAGCGGACCAAGGCGTCGCGGTGCTGCTGTTCGGTGCCGACGTGGTCGGCGAGGTCGGTGAGAGTGCGGGCGGTGTGGCTGGCCACGGTGCCGGCGGCCGGGCCGCTGACGCGGGAGTAGCTGGGCTGGGGGTCGTCCTCGCGCAGCAAGGCGTCCTCGGCGGCGAGCAGGGCGCGTGCGGCGGCGGGCTTCTCGCTGGTAGCGGCGTAGGCGCGGGCGTGGGTGATGTGGAGCAGGGCCTCGGTCTGGCCGTCGACGTGACCGACTCCGCGGCTGAGGGCACCTTCTACGAGGTCAACGCAGTGGTGGGGCTGCTTGAGGCTGAGGGCTTGGTGGGCGAGGGCACGCATCATCCAGGCGGCGTGGCCGTATGGGTCGGCTTCGCAGGCGAGTTGGTAGCCGACCTGGTAGTAGCGCTGGGCGGCGCCTTCCTGGCCGAGGTCGTGGTGTTTCCAGCCGGCCAGGTAGGCGAGTTCGGCGACCGCGCCGAAAGCGGCCTGGCGTAAGGCCGCGCTGGGGAAGCGTCCGCGGAGCATGGGGGCGGCGGTGTCGGCGAGGTAGGCGGTGACGGTGGTCAGGCCGTGGCCACCGCCGAGGCGTTCGTCGGCCGCGCTGAAAGCGGCGGTGATCTGGCGTACGACGTCCACGTCCTCCGCGCCGATCGTGACGGTGCCGGTGCGTGCACGGAGCATGCGGGTGGTGGCCTCGTAGTCGTAGGCGAGCGGCATGGCGACGCCGGCGGTGGTGAAGGCGGCCACTGCGAGGAAACGGCGGCGCTCGACGTCAGCGCGGCCGAGGTCGGTGGCGGCGAGGACCGGATCGGGTTCCGCCGGCTCTTCGTCGTCGGCTGGGTGCAAGCCGATCTCGGTCTGCGTGATGGTACGGCCTGCTCGGCGGGCAAGTGCCTCTGCCAGGTACTGGCCGGTGTGGCCGGTGGGCTGGCGGGTGCCGTTCACCCAGTGGGAGATGGCCGACTTGTTGGTCTGGAGGATCTCGCCGTTCTCCGCGGCGACGCGCCGCACGTCCTTGGCCAGGGCCTCGTAGGTGCAGCCGGTCGCGTCGATGGTCTCGCGCAGGCGGGAGTTGGGTGCTCTCTGCGCTGCCACGATCGCCTCCGTTCCGGAGTTGTAAACCGCGTATACCGCTTCAACTGTCTCTCACCGTACCCACTGTGCGTGACGACGGGTTCACTATTCATCAGCCGCCCGGAACGGCGCGACCGTGATCCAGGCTCCCCCCTTGGACCGGGCGGCTTCCCGAAGTTCCGTACGCCTACACCGGTGTTGGGCACCCCTGTGCCTGAACCCGGCCGATCAGAGACGGAGACACGGTGACCACCATCGAGACGATCGACAAGACGGCCATCACGGTCGAGCTGCCCGAGGCGTTCGACGAGCGCTGGAGCCGCCTGCCCGGCATCCAGGTCGAGGGCCAGCGCATCACCATCGAACCGGCCGAGTACTTCTTCCGCTTCGAGTCGCACAGCTGGCTCGTCGCTGACTGGGAGCTGGTCAAGGCCCGGCTCCTGGACGTGGACGAGACGACCGAGAGCGCGGTCGAGCAGCTCGCTCTCGACTTCATCAAGACCCACGGACGGTCCACTGCGGATGCGGGCCTGGTCCTTCGTACCGCCTACGAGGTATACGCGTATCTGTTCCGCGACGAGCACCTCGCCGGGCTGGGGCTTCCGCAGATCGCCGCCGGGCACCTGCGGATGCTGCGCGAGGCGGCGACGCTGATGGCGCTGAACAAGGTGGAGCTGGACGGGCGCATCTCCAACGTCGGCCCGTGCTGGTTCTTCCCCGCCGCCACCTCCGTCGTCTTCGATCTGGACGACGAGATGGGCGGACTGCTCGACGAGGTCTACCACGGTGGCTGGTTCAACGAGCAGCGCCGCATCGAGTCCATCAAGGCACACGCCGCGCTCGGCGGGCGGCTGGTGCACGGTTGCCAGTCCGTGCCGGACCAGTCCGGCGGCGTCGTGGCGCCCTACGGTGCGTCGATGGCCACCTTCCGCGACGACCTCGCGGCCTTCAAGGCCCGCTGGATCGAGCAGGTCTACGCCCACCGCGTGAACCCCGCCGCGTAGTCCCTCCCGACCAGGCTCCGGGGCGGGCCGGCACCACCCGCCCGCCCCGGACGCTCCAACCCCGAACCGGAGCCCCCACATGGATGCGAACCTCAACGCCGAACTCCTGGACAACCTGCTCACCATCGCCGGCCGCCCCGGCCCCACGCGCGAGAAGGTGCGCGTGTGGTCCATGTCCGGCGTCGAGCGCCTGACCTTCCCGGACGGCACCACCGCCATCTTCAAGTACGCCAAGAAGCCGTTCGACAACGAGGACCAGGCCCTCCGCCTGGCGCACACTCGCGGCCTCCCGGTCCCGCAGGTCCACGCCTCCGCTGTCGTGGACGGCTGGCTCGGGATGCTGCTGGAAGACCTCGGTCCCGCCATCCGCGAGGCCGACGACCTCGACGGTGCCGTCGCTGCCGTGGTCCTCCACCGCACTCCTATGGCTGCCGCCCTGCCCGTCCTCGACCAGAGGCGGCTACGGACGCTGCCGAGCCGAGCCCTGGACCACCTCGACCAACTCCGCAAGGCGGAACGGTGGCAGGAGGCAGACGACATCGAGGACGCTCTCGACCGGATCGCCCGCACCGCCGAGGCCCGCTCGGTCGGGGCGACGGTGGCACCGTTCGGCTGGGTCCAGTCGGAGTTCCACCCCACCAGCCTCCACATCGGCCACAACGGCTGGCACTTGTTGGACTTCGCCCGTTCCTTCACCGGCCCTGGACTGCTCGACCTCGCCAGCTGGCATGGCACCCTCGACACCCCCGTCCCCGTGCGCCTTCGCGTCTTCCTGGAGGCGTACGTCACCGAAGGCGGCACCCCCGACGCCCTCACCGAGCGCGGCGGCCTCGCCCCCGAGAAGTGGGCACTGGGCTGGCACCGTATGTGGGCCGTCGAGTGGTTCATGGAGCAGGCCATCCGCTGGATCAACGACCCAGCCACCGACCCCGCGTACATCAAGACCGCCCGCCGCCATTTGACCGACGTCCTCCAGCTGCTGGAGGTCTAGATGCTCGCTCAGGCTTCCCCGTGGTACGTCCACGCTCTTCAGCGCACTGAGGCGGGGCTTGCCGAACCGTTGTCCGTGCCGGCCCGGATGGAGTGGACCACGCGGCCCGGCCGGGGCCCTGGTGCCGAGATATTCGGCGTGGACCTGCGCGGCAAGCGGGTGCTGGAACTCGGCTGCGGCCCCGGCCACAACGCCGCTTGTCTCGCCACCCGCCACGGAGCCCGAGTCACCGGCGTCGACCTGGTCGGCCTACAGGTCCGCAGGGCCCGCTCGCACTACGGACGGCTGAACGACCTCACTTTCGTCGCCGGCCACGCCCTGCACTACCTGCAGGCATCCGACGAACGGTTCGACGCGATCTATTCCGTCTTCGGTGCGGTCGACCTCGTCGCCCCCGAACTCCTGCTGCCCGCCATCGCCCAGCACCTCAAATCGGGCCGCACCCTGGCCTTCTCCACTCCCCACCCCCAGCGCGGCGGCAGACGACCAGCCACCGATGACCGGCCCTGCCGCGACTACGTCACCCTGCCCGACCGCACCCGGCTCCCGGTCGCCCGCTGGGACTTCGACGCCGGCCGCTGGGAGAAGCACCTCGACCGCGCGGGCCTCTGGCTCACCTCGGCCCGGGAGTTCCACGACGCCCGCACGGGCGGCTGGCCCACCACCTTGCTGATCACCGCACGCAAGCTCTGATCTCGCCCGGCTTCCTCTGGAGGAACCGATGCGCCTGCCCTACTTGCTCCTCGACATCGACGGCGTCCTCATACCGTTCCCCGACGACCATGGAAACACCCCAGCGACCCATGCCCGCCACGACGTCGTCCCCACCGGCCGCCATGCCGACGATCCGGTCACGGTCTGGCTCAACGCTGCCGACGGCCTCATGCTCATGGACGTGATCCGCACCGGGCTGGTCACGCCGGTCTGGTGCACCAGCTGGCGCCAGGACGCCACCACCCTGATCGGGCCGCTCCTCAGCCTCTCACCTCTGCCCTACGTCGATCTTCCCCGGACGAAGATCACCACCAGCCACCCCCACGGCTACCTCTGGAAACGTGACCACGTCGATGCCTGGCTCGGCGACGAACCCGCCGTCTGGATCGACGACGACTTCACCAACCTCGACCACGCCTGGGCCGCGGAACGCACCGCCCGTGGCGCGGCAACCCTCCTTCTTCAGCCCGATCCCTACGTCGGGCTGCGGGCCGAGCACTTGGGCGAGGCTCTGGAATGGGCCGGGCAGTTGCCTGTAACGCCAGCTTGTGGGTCCGATGGTTCGCGTGGAGCCGAAGCAGCCTGACGTGATCACAGAGCAGGGTGCTGGTGCCCTCGCCGCGAGGAGCGGTGAGGGCACCAGGCTCGATCAGCGGCGTCGACGAGTCTGGGGCTATCGGCGTCGCCCTCGTTCCTCGGGCCTGATGTTCACCCGTGTGGCCAGGGGCTGCGGTGCCTGCGTAGTGCGTGTGGTGCGCCAGGTGCTTGGTGTGCGTGCTGCCTGTGCGCGCCTGTTCGGCTGGGCGGTGATGCGCCAGTTGAGGACCTCGGCGGGGCGCTCGGCGGTGTCGAGTTCTCGGCGAGCGCTCACTTCGGCCAGGAGGTGGCGGGGGTTGTGGCCGGCGGATTCGGCGCGGGCCAGGGTTGTGGCAAGGGCTGGCCAGGCGGGGTCGGTGAGGATGCGGTCTGCGTGATCGGGGATGGCTTCTCGCACGGCCGCTTCGAAGCGCTGGACGGTCTGGGGGCGTGGGGCGCGGCGGGTGAGGTCCGCCAGGACGGGCTCGGCGGCCTGTTGATAGCTGGCCTGCAGGTGGTGGACGGCTTGCTCGGCTGCTGCCGCCTGCTGCTCGTGGCCGCGCTGAGCGTGCCATGTGGCGACGGCGCGGGCCAGGTGGAGGGCGGCGAAGACGAGGGCGATGGCGAGTCCTCCCGGAATGTTGGGGGCGTGGGCGAGTTCCTTGGCGGCCTGGCGCAGTTCGGTGGCGGCCTGGTGGTCGGCTCGGATCGCCGAGCGGCGTGCTCGGTTGAACGCTCGTGCTGCCGCTTGCAGTTCGGCCTGGTGGGGGCCGGGTATGGCGCGGGCCAGGTTGTGGAGGGTGTCGCCGAAGGCGTCCAGGTGGCCCTGGGCCACGGCATCATCGTCCGAGTCGAGGACCGTGTGGGCCGTGCGCACGGCGGTCTCGGTACGGCGCCACGAGTCGGCCGGGTCCGCCACCGGTTGCGGACGGTCGGTCACCTCCTGGGTGGGGAGGCGTTCGGTCAGGCGGTTGTAGGACAGGTCGGGGGCGAGTTTGGAGCCGCCGTACCAGATGGTGTCACCGGGGGCGGCCAGGCTGTAGCCGTCAACTTCGCCGGTCTTGGCGCTGACGCGCGGCTTGACCTGGATGCCGAGCGAGGTGAGGACGGTGAAGTAGTCGTCGATGCTGCGGACGGCGGCGGCGACCGCGTACGCCTGCTCGCGCAGCCACTCCCGCGCGGTCACCTCCTGGCCCTGGCGCTCGGCCTTGGCCCGTTCCGCCCCGGTGGGCGTCTTGGGCGCGGTCAGGTCACCGGACTTGAGGCGGCGCAGCCCGAACTCCTCCTCGACCTTGCGGCACTCTCGCTGAGCCCGCCAGCCGTCGCGGTTCGTCCGCGCGCGTCGGCCGTCGGCGCGGATGGTGGTGGCCAGGATGTGGATGTGGTCGTCGGCGTGGCGGACGGCGATCCACCGGCAGGCTTTCTCGTCCCCATGGGGGGCGATGCCTGTGGCGGCGACGACTCGGCGGGCAACATCGGCCCACTCAGCATCGGTCAGGTAGCGGTCACCAGGCTCGGTGCGTACAGGGCAGTGCCACACATGCTTCCGTGGCTTCTTGCCGCCCAGCTCGCGGGTGCGCAGGTCGACGTGGTGGTCGAGGCGCTTGGCGAGCTGGGTGTAGGTGGCACTCGGGTCGCGGCCGGGGTCGGGGGCGCCGGCCATGTCCCAGGCGGCCACGATGTGGGGGTCGGTGTGCTCGTCGCGCCGGCCCGGCCCGAAGAGGTAGTTGATCAGGCCGCGGGTGTCGGAGCCGGTGGAGACGTCAGGCACCATGGCTGCCGCCTTCCGCCACGAGCTCGTCCATCAGCTGGTAGCTGCGCTCGACGGCCTGGCTGACGCGGTTGAGTACAGCCTCGATCCGGTCAGGGATGGTCCCGCTGTTGATGGCCACGGTGATCTGGTTGAGGTTGGTGCCGATCCGGTTCAACGCCTTGGTGTGGGCCTCTACGGCCTCCACCAGCGGGCGGATCGGATCGTCCTCCGGACTACCCGCCATGTTCGCCTTACCGAGCGCGACCGCGAGGGCGGCATCGCCGACGAACCCAGCGAACTTCTGACCGCGCTGCTCGGCCGCCTCGTCGATAATCCGGACCGCGGTCGGGGTGAAGCGGATCTTCTTCTCCTGGTCACGGTTCTCGGTGGTGCGCTTGCGGTTCATCCGCGCGGGCAGCACCGGGGCATCGGGCTCACGCCACGAGGGCTGCTCGACAAGGGACGGACGGACGTCTGCGCGCGGTTCAGCCGGCAGCGGCTCGGCATGTGGGGCGGAGGCGTCGGCGACAGGCGCGGCGCTGGGCTCGGTCGTCCCCTTCCCCGGCTCGGGCGCCCGCTGGCGCCCGGCCTCCCCCTCCGTCACCCCTGGGGCGGGGGCAAGCGCGGACGAAGCCCCGTTAGGGGCTCGTTCGCTCCAGCTTGCTGCTGTTCGTCGGGCCAGGCCGAACCATCCCCGGCGGCGGGAAGAGGTGGGGCCGGTGTCGTTGTCAGTGTGCATGGTGGTGCTCCTGTGGCAAGGGGGGTGGGGCCGTGTCACGTCCGTTGCATCCGTCCCATGCCTGGTCAGCACAGGTACGGACACAAGCCCAGGTACGGATGAGAGCGTCCCGGCGAGAGAGTCCGTCCCCGCGCTGACCTGCGCGGGGACGGTTGCGACGCACTGCTACGGACTACGCCCCTGGTGGGATCAGAGAGTTCGCTTCGGCCCCGCGGGACCGCCTGGCGGGCCGACGGGCAGCAAACCCGCCGGGGCGGCAGGCGGCTTGCCCTGGGCCGGACGGGCAGGCGCGCCGCCGTGTGCGGGCTCGGGTGCCGCCTCGGTGAGGTGGGGGCAGTGGCGGGCCCAGGCATCCAGGAACCGGTTGCGTATGTACGCCTTGGCCTGCCTGCCGCCCGCGAAGCGGTAGTTCGCCGGGCGGATGTCGAAGTCCCGCAGCAGGAAGCTCAGGTGGTGGGCGTTCAGTCCCTTGTTGCCGTGCTCCGCCCACGGGGCATCGGCGTCCTGGATCAGCGCGGCGACCAGGTCCTGGCTGGACAGGGCCTCGGGATTGTGCGCCCGCTCGAAGATGCGGTGGATGTCGCGCAGCAGCCGCACCTTCACGTTGGTCTGCTCGTCCTGGACCGCCTCGAAGCGGGTCATGGCCACGCACGCGGCACGGGCCTGGGCGGGCCAGTGACCGCCGGCCAGGTCGGCGATGATGACCAGCGGCTCCCAGGTGTCCGCCGCCCGGTCCTCCACCGGCATCTGCGGCACCATACGGGCCGCGGTGCTCCGCAGCGGCCCCAGCCAGGCGGCCAGCCGGCCGCGCAGCGCGTTGAGTTCGGGTGCCGCGTACCGCGAGCGGAACGGGGCGACCTTCTCGCTCGGCTTGCGCTTCTGTATCCGCAGCACGACCGACCGGTCCGTGATGGTGTCGGGCAGGTCGCCGATTCCCGCGATCGCGGCCATCGCGAAGGTGGGGAACAGGGTGGGCTTGTGCTCCGGACCGGAGATCCGCCATGCGGGCCGGTTGCGCTGATGGCCCGCGTTCAGCAGACCGCGCAGGATCTCGCTGTCGCCACTGGCCTTGGGACCGAAGATGGTGTCCGCCTCGTCCACTAGCAAGGTGGGCGGGATCTTGCCGATAGTGCGGAAGATGACCGCCGGAGAGGTGTTCACCGTCATCATCGGGTCGTGGACGGTCTCGTAGAGCACATCCAGCACGCGGGACTTGCCGCACCCCTTGGTCGCGCTGATCACCGCCAAGCGGGGCGCGTGCTGCAGAGCGGCCTGGATGTGCGTGGCCGCCACCCACAGCGTGACCGCGGTCAGTGCCTCCTCGCTGGGCAGCACCACGTACTTGCCGATCGCCGCCCGCAACTCATCCAGCAGCACAGCCCCGTCCCCGGACGGCACAGCTTCGGCACCCTCACGGTCCCCAGTGCCCGATCCGTCATCGGGGACCGTGACGTCGGGATGCACGGGACCGTCGGTCCCCAACGGCACGTGGGCAGCACGGTCCCCGCTGCGGTCCCCATTGCGGTCCCCTGGTGCAACGCGCGCATCTTGGGGACCGGTCCCCGTTGTCACGCCGCTGGCCTGCGCGTTTCCAACAGGCGGGGAGATCGGGACCGTAGCTTGCGGGGACCTGGAATCGGGCACTTCGCGGGGACGGTCCCCAGCCGCCGTATCAGCGGCACGCCGGTCCCCACGCGCGGCCTCGTCGGCCGAAGGCTCAGCAGCTTTCGCTACAGGTGACGGTGAGTCCGCCTGGTTCTCGCGGCGCCAGGGGATGCCCTGGCCGGGGACGGCGGCGGTGGGCCAGATCGTGGGGGATGTGTTTTCCGTGGTGGTGGACGTAGAGTCCTCCATAGACGTTCCTCTCCGGTGAGGGGCAGGACGGGCAAGGTCCCGTCCCTCACCAGCTCGTTCGTTCAGGGATGGGCGATCGGTTGGGGAATCTGATGCCCTCGGCGACGAATCGCCGAGGGCCGCTTCTCTGCCCGCGTCAGCTGCGGGATCAGGCCGTGAGGTCGTACACGGCCTGGGCGTTCAGCCACGCGTCCACCTCCTGCCAGCGGTAGCGCAGGTGACGACCGACCTTCAGGACGTTCGGCCCGATACGGCGGTAGCGCCACTGGTAGAGGGTCTTCACCGGCACACCGAGGTAGGCCGCGACCTCCTCCGGCGTGGCCAGCGGCGCGCGGCCGGCAGCGTCCGCACGGGGTGTAGAGCGAGGGGTTCGGGGCATGGGGCTCCTTCACGGAAATGGCGGCATGGACAAGACAGCCACAGGTTGTCTGCGGTGTCCAGCGGCATTATGTGGAAATTCCACGGCCGCACCAAACGGCCCTTCGCCGAGTGGGAACAAAACCGTAGACCCGAATCCCCGGTTGCCGAAATCACGCCGGGAGGCGAGGGATCCTGGCCGACTTCTTCCCGAGTCGTTACCGCCCCACGGGACATCCCAGCCTGCACCAAAGCACCAGGCCAGAACCACCACGAGCCCCAGGTCAGGGGCCGCCAGAAGCACCCCAGCTTTCGCGGCGCGGGACCATACCATGGAAATCCGGCTTCGCTGAGCCGCCCGAATATCCAGCGTCAGCAAGTTTTCTCGGATACTTGAGTAACCCCTTGCCATGGCCGGTCTTTTCGAGTTACAGCTATCCGTCATGGCTACCCGACCAATTGAAATAGGCCCCGCCGGAATCCGAACCGCGCGCAATATCGAGCGCCTGCGCCTCGCGCGCGGCCTCTCCCAGCAGCAGCTCGCCGAGCGCTGCACCGCCCTCGGGCGACCGCTGACCAACACCGCCCTCAGCCGCACCGAACGCGCCCGCCGCCGCTGCGACGTCGACGACCTCGTCACCATCGCCACCGCCCTCGGCGTTGCCCCTGCCTCCCTGCTCCCTGTCTCCCTGGCGGCGCCGCGTGGCTGAGCCGTACGACCGCTGGCACAAGAAGCGGCCGCAGGCCGGCGAGGAGAAGTGCACCTCCCACAACAAGGTCCCCTCACGCGAACACGGACGCGGCAAAAGGTGGTTGGCCCGGTGGCGCGACCCCGAGGGCGAGCAGCAGAGCGAGAGCTTCGACCGGTACGAGGACGCCCGGCAACATCTCACCAAGATGCAGGGCAGTGTCGACGACGGCACGTACGTCGATCCCCGGAAGGGCGAGGCCCAGCTCAAGGCGGTGGCCGAGCAGTGGCTGGAGAACCAGACGTTCGACAATCCCCGGACCTACGCCCAGTACGAGTCCCGCGTCCGCAACCACATCATCAGGCCGCTGGGCTCACTCAAACTGCGCCAGATCAAGTCGTCCACCGTGCAGACCTGGATCAAGCGGCGCCTGCAGGTGCTGGACGAGACGACCGTCGGGCTGGTCTTCACGCACCTGTCGTCGATCCTGGCCATGGCCGTGGACGACGACCTGATCGCCAAGAACCCTTGTGAAACAGGGTCGGTGAAGCGCGTCAAGCCGAGGCGGTCGAAGAAGGCGGCGAAGGACGTGCCGTTGTCCTGGGAACAGACGGGCGCCGTGCGCGAGCACCTACCTGACCGCTACCAGGCCACCGTCGACTGTGGCCGAGGACTCGGTATGCGGCAGGGCGAGATCTTCGGATTCAGCCCCGAGGATGTCAACTGGCTGCAGAAGGACAAGGTCGTGCACATACGCCGCCAGATCACCCACGACCGCGGCACGCTCGTCTTCGCCCCGCCGAAGGGTGGCACGGACGACGACCCCAAAGATCGCTTGGTGCCGGTCGGCGACGAGTTGGCCGTGCGGCTGGCGGAGCACATGCGCAAGCACCCGCCGGTCGAGGTCACCCTGCCGTGGATGACCAAGGACGGTGAGCCGGTCACCGTGCGCCTGGTGTTCACCACACGGGAGCGCAAGCCGCTGAACAAGAACTACTTCAACTACCTCTGGAAGGGTGCTCTGGAGGCGATCGGCGCGATAAAGGCCCTCAACGACAGGCCCGTCGGCAAGGGCCGCAAGTGAGAAGAGTGCCGCGACAAGATGATGCACGCCCTGCGGCACCTCTTCGCCTCCGAGGCGATCAACGAAGGTGTCGACGTCTACACCCTCGCCGACCTCCTCGGCCACGAGGATCCGGCGTTCACGCTGCGCCGGTACGTGCACCGGGTAACCGACGCGGCGGAGAAGGCGAGGAAGGCAATCGGTAGGCGCTACCGAACCGCTTCGTGAGTGCTACCCGCGCAAAGTCCCCTCCCTACTGCAACACCTACGTCTGCCCCTCCCTCCCCCCCCACTCGGCTGTGGCCGTTAAGGCCGCTGGTCCCGCGTCGCCCCTCCGCCGGACCACACAGGGGGCAAGGAGCCATAGCTCCACCTGTGCACACCTCGACGCTGTCCACCCAAGCCCTCAAGTAGGCACCGACAGGGTCAAGCTAGGCGAGCTACGCGGTGTGCCCGGTGCCGCGCAGCAAAGGCGGGCTGAGCAGCCATGCGCTCCCCCGGCAATAGAGGGCGGCCGGACGTCCGGTGGGAGGCAGCCGCTGTTCCCCCGTGGACTGCACGAACCCCGCGGTGTTGAGCACTTTGCGGCGGAAGTTGCTCGGGTCCAGATACTGCCCCCAGATCACTTCATAGACCGTGCGCAGCTCGCTCAGAGTGAACGACTCCCCGCAGAAGACTGTGGCGACAGCGGTGTACTCGATCTTCCTGCGGATCTCCTCCAGGGCGTCCGCGACGATAACCGCGTGGTCGAACGCCAACTCCTCTGCGTCATTCGTGAGTTCTGACACAGGTGCCCAGTAGGCACGCTCGGCGTCGGTACCACCTACAGGAACGGGAAGATCTGGCCCCAGCGCGAGATAGGCGATGGTGACCACCCTTCCCCTCGGGTCGCGTCGAGGATCTCCGTAGGCGCCGAGCTGCTCCAGGTGCAGTCGGCCGCCGTCGATCCCGGCCTCCTCCCAGAGTTCACGCAGCGCCCCCTCCCGCAAGGTCTCGCCCTTCTGGACGTAGCCGCCAGGCAGCGCGGGTCGACCGAGGAAGGGCTCCACCCCACGCTCGACCAAGAGCACCATCAGCTGATCGCCCCTGAGGGTGAAGATCGCCAGGTCCACGGTCACCCACGACGCCTCCACCTCAGCGGAGTCTTTCAGCCAGTCATCCACCAGAACTCCCAAAGGTCACATTGACTTAAACCCGCTCGGCATTTATGGTCTCATGGACCATAACCCCATGAGGCAAGGGCAGGGCATGATCACTTCCCATGCGCTACCGGCGAAGGAGGCGGCCGGTGAACCCACCGCCGCCACCCGCCACTTATGCACTGGTGTGTACGTGGACGAACGATTTCGCGACCTCGTGATTAACGAGGTGTGCACCGCCCCGCACCGAAGGGTCGCTCCGTCCTACGGGTTCGACATCGTTCCCGTCATGCACCACGCGTGGCGGGCCGCAGCGCTGACCGCGCTCCTCCGCGTGACACTGGTGGGGGCAGTGGTTATTCCGGCCTTCACGGGCGCCCTGCCCACCACCGTTCTCATCACCTGCGGCCTCACCCTCCTCTGGCTGCTCCGTCTCGCCATGCGGCTCCGGGATCGGGAACCGCGGCCCAAACGGAAGTCCAAACGCCGCAGCCTGGGGCCGGTACAAGGCCGTCGACACCTCTTTGGACTGCTCTTCCCCCGGAGGAATTCAGAGAAGACGCGTGCACTCAGACGTATCCGTGTCGCCGCGCTCTCCCTGGCGCTGACCGGCCTGATCATCGCGCTGGCCGATCCGGGCCACGCCGAGACGGCCCTCGGCGTGACCGCGGGAATGACGCTCGCGTGCCTCGGCGTCGGAGCCTCACGTCAGCTGATGCTCAACCACATCCTTCGTGCACCAACTCTTCGGCCCGCACGCCTGTCCAGCCGGCAACGGGCGGCGGACATACAGCAGCGACATGTCTGTGCCGTATACCGTCGCCCTCGCCACCGCGAGGACGAGGATGAGGACGAGGACGACCTGACCATGTTCACACTCTTCGGGGAAGAGTCACCATTCATCGGGGCCGGTGAAATCGTCTATCAGTGGAACCCGCCGATGAGCATCCAGTTGCTGCGCCCCGGCGACGACGAAGCACCGCTCCATGAACGCGAGCACCCAGTACCTCCCTTTCAGGCGCACGAACTGGTCGACTACCTGCGCGAGGCGGTTCAACTGCTGGACACTGATAGCCAGGACGTCCGGCTTCCCGCGCAGGTCCGCGACCGCGTCTACGTGGCCGAAACCGATGTGGCGGCGGACCGTTCCCTCCTTCCGCAGGCATTCAACGAAGCCGACCTGCGCGCCATCATCAACACGCCCGGATCCAAGCAGCACCACTTCCTCGAAGTCACAACGCCCACAGAGGGATCGGAGTATGTTGCGACCGTCTTTTTGCACGTCAGCCTGCAGGGACGCACCTTGAGCATCTCCACGGCAGCGTGCGTCCTCGCTCACACCCCGAGATCCTTCCAGCGCACCGAGGAATTCGGTCACCACGGAGCCATGGCCGTCGCCTGGTCGGCATTCCACGAACTGGCCGCATTACCTTCAGAGGTCCAACGCTCATGGCGGACCATCCGCTATCTCTACGCCTTGGGCAAGGCCGCCGCACTTCCCCGCGACCTCACCTCCACGCCGATCCGCAACGTCTTGATCGGCAGTCGGGCAAGCATACGGGAGACATCGGCCCAGACATGGTCCAAGATCCAATTGGAGAAGAGCGACGTCCTGGGCCGGATGAAGACGATCGAGCAGAGGCTGCTTCGAGCCGCCAGCGACTTCCTGCTCTCCAAGGAAGTGGACATATCCGAGTTCACCGACCGCGCTCTCAAAATCATCAACAGCGGCATCTTCAACTTCGGCGACAACAACAGCTTCAGCAACAACGCAGTGGGCGACGCAGCTCAGGTCGCCGTCTCCGCAAACCAGTCGGCCGGCTCCGGCAATCCCAGCGGTGGAGGACATCAGTGACCAATCAAGGCATCATCAGCCAGGGCGACAACAACAGCTTCAGCAACAACGCCATCGGAGAGCACGCCCAAGTCTCCGTAGCCGCCTCCTCCCACGACATCGGCACTCCTACGGACGGCCGAGCCGACGACGAACGGACGACAACATGGGACATCGGAGTGGTCACGATCCTCAGCGAGGAACTGCGCTCCGTGATAGATGAGTTGAAACTGAAACGTCACAGGGAGCCCAGCGGACTGTACTTCTACCAGGGCAGCCACACCACACCAGAATCGACCATCCGTATCGTGGCCACCCAGAGCCAGGCCCAGGGGCAACGGTCGGCGATGGCTGCCCTGGAAAACCTGCGTCGCCACTACGCGCCGCGGTTGTGGGCCTTGGTCGGCGTGGGCGGCGGTATCCACGACGAGCACGCCCGCATCGGCAACGTCATCGTCTCCACCGACATCGTCTACTACGAGAATCGCAAGATCAATCCACGTGGGGACGTCCGCCGCCGCGGAGAGCACCGGCAGGCGCCGGCACCGGTCGTTCACGCGGTGAACGCCTTTTTCACCGATCACGGAACTCCGGCGCGCTTACACGGTCAGCTCTCTCCCCACGCCTCGGAGGAATTCTGGGTCTACCCAGGAGTGATCGGGTCCGGCGAAGCCGTCATCGCCGACCGCGATAACGACATCCGCAGCTACCTCACGAACTATCACGAGAAGGTCTTAGCGGTGGACATGGAAGCCGGAGGACTGAGCCAGTACTGGCAGGAGAACTCCGTCCACGGCGGAGTCAACCCCGGCTGGATCGTCATCCGGGGCGTGTCCGACAACGCCGACGAGGAAAAGGGCCACGGATATCACGAACTCGCGGCACGAAACGCCGCACACATCCTGCGGCGACTCCTGCCCTATCTCTGCTGACCACGAAGCCGAACAATCGAGATCAACCAAGCGCAGGGAGAAGGATCGCATGACGGATTTTCTGTTCGGGATACTCAGTTCTCTGGCAGCCAGCGCGATCGCGCTCGTCCTCGGCCTCCTACGCAGCTCACGCCCACTGTGGTGGCTGGTCGCCGCATGCTCCTGGTGCACCGGCACCGGGCTTAGCCGCGTGTACCGTCATCAATCGTCCGCTGAGCAGGACATCGCACGCGACCTGAGCCGGGCCCGCTGGATCAAGGTCCTGGCAGGACGTGGAAACGTGCTCACCCGTGAGGTCTTCTCCCCGCTGTGGTCGGGGGAACTGTCCCCGGAGTCCGTCCAGGTCCTGCTGCCCGACCCTCGCACCCGAGGAGACTCCTGGCTCGACCGGCGCGCGCACGACGTGTGCCGGTTCGATCCCGGCTTCACCCCAGACCTGCTCAGGGATCAGGTCCGGACGAACATGGACTACCTCGCCCATGTGGCCCGCACACAACGCAACTTCGAGCTCCGCGGATTCAACCTGCCCAACACCTGCCGGGTGATCGCAACGGACCGGGCTGCCTATCTCACCTTTTACAGCGGCTCCGCTCACGGCAGGAACTCCCCGTGCCTGTACGCCCGGGCACCCGGGCTCCTGTACTCCATCGCCCTGCAGCAGTTCGACGCAGCCTGGATGAACAGCTCACCCGCACTCCCGGCGCCCCAGCCCTGACGCCTCCCCGGCCAGCCTCCAAGCTCCCGCCTCAAGCCCTGAGCCGGGTCACTCACCGAACAGGTCCGGCCACCATTCCTGGAAGTCACTGTCGAAGTCACCCTCGCGCATGTCCCGCAGAACTGCTGCGTACCCGACTTCAATGACCGGGGCGATCATCTTCCGCACCTCGATCGACATGGCAGTGAACTCAGTCCCCGAAGCACGGGTCAGCCGCCACCTCGATGGCGGCACGGCCATCCTCAGCAGGCACTGTCGCAATGTGCAGGTCCCCAGGCGCCTCGTATCGCACAGTCGATCTCTTCCTGAGCAGGCCATGTCATGGTGGCCAGTATCGGCGCCAGACCGACTAGCGGAATCACCGCACCAGGTGTGCACCCGTCGCCCGTGCGATGTGCACCGGTTGTGCACCACACTCTCCGATCAACACGAATCTGCCCAGGTCAGAGCGTTCCTCCAGCTCTACTTCGACATCTAAGAAACACCGAGGATCCGGGCGGGTTTCTGCTCTCCTGGGCTGTTCTCAAGGCCGTCGGCCGTGTGCTTCCTGTTTCGGAAGCCGCGGCCGACGTTGCATACAGGGGCGGCGCAAGCGTCGCTCTCCGCTCGATGGCGCGCTTCGGGAACTCGCCGCGACGGGCGAGGCCGCGGACATCCGTAAGAATGTTGCGCAGGCCACCATCTCGTCGAGGGGAGAGGCTGAACGGGCGGACCGCCGGGGGTTGATCGACCTCCAGGAAGCGATCGGCCGAGCACGGTTCGACGGGGCGACCGATGAACTCTCCATGCACGCATGCCACTCATTCGAGTGACTCGACACTGGCGTGTGCGCCTAATGTCCGAATATGCGATGCGGTGCGGTCGGTCAGAGGAGGTAAGTTCTGCGCTCCAAGCGTGAGGACCAGACCTCGTGCATCCTTCTCAGTGGAAGATTCGGAAACCTTGAACGCATTGCGCGCAGTCCTAGCCGGAATTGCACTCTTCGGCCTGACGGGAATCTCCGTCGCCGCCACCACGGGTGAGGCGTACGCAGCGCCAAAGGCCGCAGCGCAACAGACGCCCGCTGCGGGCACGGTTTCTCCGCACCAGGTGATGTGGTGGACGCGGGCGGACCACAGCTGACCCGGCCGGGTTCCCGGGTCCTGGTCCATGTGGTTCGGGTCAGGGCCCGGTGTCCTTCTGGCCGGCCAGAAGGCGACGCAATTCCGTTCCTTCGACGAAGGCTCCCAGTTGGTGGTAGAGGACCAGGGCCCGCTCGGCGTAGCGGCGCGCGGCCTCGGTTTCGTGGGTGCGGAGGAGGGTTCGCGCTATTCCGGCGAGGGCGTGTGCCGCGCCGAGCGGGAACTTGTGCTTCTGGGCGATTCCCAAACCGTCCTGGTACATCTCCAGCGCGGCCGCCAACTGCCCGGCCGAGCGCAGGGTGTCGGCGATCCCGATGAGGGCACGGTGTCGCTCGTAAGGGCTGTCGATGTGCCGCGACACCTCTTCCGCCGCGTGGAAGTGCTGTAGCGCCTCATCGGTCCGGCCGGATTCCGCACAGGTGGCGCCCAGGCTGGTCAGTGCGTTCACCTCCCCCACCGCATCGCCTCGCGCGCGGTTGCTGGCGAGGGCCCGGAGGAAACATTCCCGGGCCAACTCCAATTGACCGGTCACGCGATACACGGTGCCGAGGTTAGTATCGAGAATGGCGAACTCCTGGAGCCCGCCGAAACGACGCACCAAGGCCAGGGATTGTTCGTAGTAACCACGAGCCTCCTCGTAGAGGCCCTCCGTGAAGTGGATCTCCCCTATGTTATTGAGGGCTTTAGCCTGGCCATGTGCGTCCTGGAGACCGCGGTGGATCTCCAGCATCTTCTCGAACCGGCGCATCGCCTCGGGATATTCGGCGCTGAAGATGAGCCAGGCGCCCTGCACGTTGAGACTCTCCGCTACGCCGTGGAGATCACCCACCTCCCGATAGAGCTGAAGTGCGCGCTCCACTTCTGCCAGGCACTTCTCGCCCCGGCCCGCGGCAAGGTGGGCCCGTCCGATCTCGAAGAGGGCGTCGGCGCGACCGTGGGAATCTTGGAGTTCGTCGTAGAGGAGTAGCGCCTCGGAGGCACAGCGGAGTGCCTCGGCGTGTTTCTGCTGGGCCAGTACGCTCGCGCGTTCCACCAAGGTTTGCGCGAGGGCCTGACGGTCATCTCCGCGGCGCAGCGCGGTCAGTGCGGCATCGGCGACTTCGGTGGTGATGTCGTGGGTTCCCCACAGTTTGAGCGAGTAGGCAAGTACGTGGGAGAAGTGGGCGGCGAATTCCGGGAACTCGGCGGCTGCAGTGCGGGCGACGGCCAAGAGGTTGGCGCACTCGACGGTCAGCCATACCGCTGCCGCGTCGGCGGAGTCGGAAGTGCGCGGGCCCTGAACGGTGGGCACAGCGGAGACGCAGGGGGAAGCAAGCTTCGCGTCGATGGGGCGCCTCCGGCGGCGGGGGTGAGCGAGCCGATCCGCGTGATCCGCCGCGGTGAGGTAGTAAGCCACGAGGCGGCGCAGGGCGTCGCGGCGGGCCGGGGCAGAATCCTCGCGGGAGTGGACACGACGCGCGAACGCCCGGGCGAGGTCGTGCAGTTGATAGCGCTCACGTACCGGTTCGTCGAGGAGGTGCCGGTCCAGGAGTTGATCGGCCGCGCGACGGACCGCGGCAATCGCCGTGCCGCACAGGGCGGTTGCCGCTTCGAGGGTGATGTCGGGTCCCGGATGCTGCGCGAGGTGCCGGAACAGGTGCTGTGCGGGGGCGTCGAGGTCGCCGTAGGACAGCAGGAAGGCGGCCTCGACCCGTTCATCGAACTCGTCCAATCGGTCGGCGGCGCCCGCCAGCCGGTCCGCGACGTACTCCAGGTCCCAGGTGTCCCGGTGGCGGAAGCGGCCGGCGAGCAACTGCACCGTCAGGGGGTGGCAGTTGCAGAGCTCGACCACCCGGCGGAGCGCGGCGCGGTCGGACGTGCGGTAGGCGCCGACGATCCGGGAGAAGAGGGAGGACGCCTCCGACACCGGCAGTACGTCCAGATGGACCGAGGCCGCACCGTCCAACTCGGCGAGCCGGTTGCGGCTCGCCACGATCGCACAGCAGGTGGCCGCCCCGGGAAGGAGCGGACGCACTTGTTCGGCGTCCTTGGCGTTGTCGAGGACCACAAGCACTCGGCGGTGGGCCGTCCACTCCCGCCATCTGACGACCCGCTCGTCGAGACTGTCCGGGAGCGAGCCCGAAAGGTCCGCGCTCCGCAGCAGCGACGCCAACGCCTCGGCTGGTTCGTACGGCGGCTGGTCACTGTAGGCACGGAGGTCCAGGTAGAAGCGGCCCTCCGGGTACTGCGGACGCAACCGGTGAGCGGCGTGCACGATCAGCGCCGACTTGCCCACGCCCGGCATGCCGTGCACAACGGTGAGCGGGAGTGCGGTGCCTGCACCGTGTGCCACCGCGGAGGGGCTGTTGAGCAGGTACCGCAGTTCGTAGCGGCGCCCGGTGAAGTCCTTGGTGTCGCGCGGCAGCGTGTCTCCGGTTGTCGCTCGGCCGTCCTGCACCACGCCGTCGGCGGCGGGCTCGGCGCTTCCCCCACTTGCTCCGTGCGGTGCTGCGCTCGAACGTGGCTCCTCGGTGGCGGAAGGCCGTGCCATAGTTGCCGGGCCGCGGTCACAGACCAGCGTCGCGTCCTGAGCGAGAATGCGGCGCTGAAGGTCCTGGAGTTCGGCGCCGGCGTCGATGCCCAACTCGTCCCGTAGGCGCCGTTGGGCCTTCCGGAAATGGGCCAGTGCCTCGCCGTCGCGACCGCACCGGTAGAGAGCCAGCATGAGGGCCGCCACGGTCCTTTGCGCCAGCGGGTTCTGGGTAACCATCTCCTGTAACTCGCCGATGAGTTCGGCGTGACGGCCCAGTTCGAGCTCCAGGCGGATGCGCTCCTCCCGAATGTGCCGGTGGTCCTCGGTCAGGCGAGTGCGGGCGGCGGCGGCCCAAGCTCCGGAGAACTCCACGAACGGTTCGCCACGCCACAATGCCTCGGCGGCGAGCAGTTGCCCGGCGGCGAACTCCCGGTCGCCGCGATCGGCGGCCGCGCGGGCCTCCCGGCGTAATCGCCTGAGGCGGCAGAGATCGACGTCGTTCCGGTCGATCACGCGCAGCCGATATCGGCGGGTCGGGCATCGCTCCACGCTCACTCGGTCACCGACCGCCTGGCGTAGGCGCCCACGTAATCGTGAGAGGTGGCTGTACAAGGATTCCAGGGGCGTTTCCGGTAGGTCGTCGTCCTCCCAGACCCGCGCCATCAGCGTGTCCACGGTGACCGGATCCCCTTGGGCGTACAGCAGTGAGGCCAGGACACAGCGCTCCTTCGGCGAACCGAGCCCGTGCTGCCGCCCCTCGTGCCACAGTTCCAGAGGTCCCAGCGCAAGAAGTTCCACCATCGCCCCCCCTGCGGCTCTCCTTCGTCCTGCCTCCCCCGGCAGTTCCCGTGCACCTGCACGAGCATCCGGTCTCACTGTCGCGCCGCGGTCGACCGGGTCAGAGGGGGCGGGCCGGGGCGCATCGACGCGTGAGGGGCGCATGTATCTCGGCCGATACCGCAGGAGCACTGCAAGTTGGTTGCCAGTTTTCTGCAAGCCTGACTGCAAGTGTGCCCTGGAATCTTCTTATCAGAAGCCGGGGTTCAAGGGGGCCGGATGGCCGAATCCCTGGTCTTCTCGACAACAGGTGCGGGAACGGGGGGAGTTCGCGTGAGCGTGTCGTTATGGGATGTCGATCGTCGCCATGTGCCGCTGCGGCTGGACGTCGATCGGTGGGCCACCCGGCGGGTGCGCAAGAAATTGCTGGCAGTGGTGCACACGGTGACCACAGGGCAACGGCTGCTGGAGGCGGTCCAGTTGTTGGATGCCGATCCACAGGTGCAGGTCGTCTTCACCGCCGCCCCGGATGTCTTCGGCCACGGGGTGGACGTCTTTCTCTCACAACTGAAGGGGTTGGTGGTGCCCTGGAGCCAGGCGGTAAACATCCGCTTCGATCTGGCACTGGCCGCGAGCTACAGCGGGCTGCACGAGTTGCACGCGCCTGTCATCGTGCTCCCGCACGGTGTGGGACACAACAAGTTCGTGTCCGCGCCCACGGGCGGCCGGGGCAGTGGCGCAACGCCGGCGGACCGCGGGGTCTACGGCCTGAGTCGCCAACGGCTGGTGCGGGACGGGGAGGTCGTACCCGAGGTGATCGTGCTGTCGCACGAGGAGGAGCTGGGGCGCCTCGGTCGCGAGTGTCCGGAGGCCCTGCCCTTCGCGGAGGTGGTCGGCGACCCGTGTTTCGACCGTATGGTCGCCAGCCTTCCCTCCCGGGCCCTGTACCGGGAGGCGCTGTCCACGAGTTCCCGCCAACAACTGGTGCTGGCCTGTTCCACCTGGGGGCCGGAGTCACTGCTCGGGCAGCAGTGGGACCTGTTGGACAGGCTCGTGACGGAGCTTCCCCGGGAGGAGTTCCGGATCGCCGTTCTGCTGCATCCCAACATCTGGAACACGCACAGCGAATGGCAGGTCGGTAGCTGGTTCGCCGGGCTACGTCGTTCGGGGGTGAACCTGATCAGCCAGCACGCCGACTGGTGCGGGCCCGTGGCAGCCGCCGATTTCATCGTGGGCGATCACGGCTCCGTTCTGCTGTACGGGACGATGACGGGGGCTCCCCTCCTCATGGGTGGCTCGGCGACGTTGGAACTGGCTCCGGGGTCGCCGATGGCCGAACTGCGGTCGATCGCACCCCGGATCGATGCCGACCGTCCGCTGCGCCGGCAACTGCGCCGGGCTGCCGCCGTGCACCGTGCCGAACGCTATGCGCACCTGGCGGCCCGGATCACGTCGGAACCGGGGCGCTTCGCCCGCCGGATGCGCGCGCTGATCTACCGGAAGCTGCGGCTGCGGGCGCCAGCGGTGCGGCTCACCACCGATCCGGCGCCGCTGCCGGTCACCGTGGAGCGCGGGGCGGCGGGCGGTGTCGTGTCGTGAGTGCGCTGAGGCTGACGCTGGAAGGGCCGGCGCTTCCCGTCCCATTGACCATCGCCATCCGCGAGACGCCGGTTCCCGAGGTGGCCCGCTCCGCCTGGCGCGTGGGAGTCACCCTGCGGCCCGGGTCCGGCCGATCAGTGGTGGACCGCCATCTGCGCGTTCTCCAACCGGCGCCGGCGCCTTGGCCGCTGTTGGCGGACGTGCTGACGGGGCCGGGGCCGCACAGCGGCGTGGCCGAACGCTGGGCGTCCCGGCATCCCGGGGCGGTGGTGGTCGCGGTGTACGGGGGCGCCGGGACGTGCTTGCTGCGGTTCGGTGCGTACGGCTCCGAGGGCGTCCTGCTGCCCGTGCGGGAATCGCAGTTGCGCAACGTGCCTTGGGGCGCGTGGGCGTCTCTGGCCCACGCCTGGTTGGTGGCGCGGCTCGCGCCGGCTGCGCTCGCCACGACGACGATCCGGGTGTCGGATCCGGCGGGTGACAGGCAGCCGGGGACTCAACCGGAGGGGGCATCCCGCTCAGTGACCGCGGGGCCCGCACCGTGCTCCTGTTCCGTCGGCGGCTCGCCGCCCAGACTTTCCAGTCGGTCACGTACCTTGGCCGCCGGGCCCGGTCGTTTGACCGCGGTGTAGAGGTCCAGCGACTCTCGGTAGCGGTCCTCGGCCCGTTGGGTCTGGCCCTGGTCCTCGGCGGCCTGTCCCAAGTACTCCAAGGCGCGGGCCTCTTCGTAGTGGGCGGCGATGGCACGCATCACGGTCAACGCCTCGGACAGCAGCTCTTCGGCTTCGGCGGGCGCGCCCTGCCGAAGCCGAACCTGTCCGAGCAGGGTGATGGCCCGGGCGGCGTTGTAGGTGTCGCCCGCTGCACTCAAGGTCGCGTGGGCGGCGGCCGCGTCGGAGGCGGCCGGGGTCAACTGGGCGAGCGCGAGCTCGACATCGGCCGCGTTGAGCCGGGCGAGCCCGCCGGCGCGGTGATCGCCGTGCTCGGGGAGTTCCTCGGCGGCGCGGGCAAACAACTCGGCGGCCGCGTCAAGCCGACCGAGCCGCTGGTGGGCCAGACCACGGTAGTTCAGGGTCCGGGCACGCCCCAGAGCGTCCCCGTCCTCCGCGAAGATCGCGGCCGCACTGTCGAACATGGCCAAGGCGTCTTGCGGGCAGCCCCTGCCCAGCTCACCCATGCCTCCGGACGTCAACATGCGACACTGCGCGACGCGGTCACCCAACTCCTGGGCCATGGCCAGCCCTTCGGCATGCGCGTCGTGCCAGTGGTCGTAGTGCTTGCGCCGCAGGAAGAGGGGCCACATGGCGTCGGTGAGCTGCCAGGCCAGCCACGGCAGCCCCGCAGGCCGGGCAATCCTGATCAGCGTCATGAGGTTGTCGCGCTCACGCTCCAGCCAATCCAGCGCGGTTTCCGCGTCGTTGCCCAGGTCTTCGACGACCGGTTCCTCACGCACGCCCTCAAGGTACGTGCGTTCCATCGTGCGGTGCTGCGGGTCGATGAGCTGCTCGGCTCGCGTGGCCGTAGCCAGGTAATGGGCGGCAATCCGCCGCAGCAGCGACTTCCGCTTGCTGGCGGACTCCTCTTCCTGGGCCTTGGCGGCGGCGTGCAGCCGCACGAGGTCGTGGAAGCGGTAGCGCTCCTCGCCGGTGTCGCTCAGCAGGTTCCGGTCGAGCAGTTCGTCCAGGAGGTCCGTGGCATCGGGCAGGTCGGCGTCGGAGAGCTCGGCGAGTACCGCGGTCGCCACCGACTTGCCGAACTCCGTTCCCGGGTGCAGGCCGAGCCACCGGTAGAGCCGGGCCGCATCGTCCGGCAGTTCCTGATACGAGAGATCCAACGCTCCGCGCAGGCTGTGGTCCTCGTCAACGGACAGCGCGTCCAATCTGGCGTGCTCCTCGGTGAGCGCCCGAACCATGGTGGTGATTCGCCGATTCGGCCGGGCGGCGAGCCGAGCGCCGACCAGGCGGACGGCCAACGGCAGACCTGCGCACAGACCGGCCAGCTTGCGAGCGTCGTCCGGCTGCGTCGCCACGCGGTCGTCGGAGAGCGTGTCGGCCAGCAGTTCCACTGCGGCATCCAGATTCAGCGGCTCCAGGTGCATCTGGTAGCAGCCCTCCAGCGTCAGCCCGGACAGCCACCGTCTGCTTGTCACGAGAGTGACCGCCGGTCCTCCCGGAAGCAGGGGACGCACCTGGGCAGCGGTCGCGGCGTCATCCAGCAGCACCACGATCCGGCGCTCGGCGGTGAGCGAGCGGAAGAGCGCCGCCCGCTCGGCGATCTCGGCCGGCAACGCCTGCGGTGCCACCCCGAGCCCCCTCAGGAAGTGGCCCAACACATGGGCCGGATCGGCGGGGCCGCCGGGCGCCTGGCCTCTGAGGTCCGCGTATAACTGGCCGTCCGGCAATTCGGGGCGCAGGCTGTGTAACCATCCCAGTGCGAGCGCGGTCTTGCCGACACCTCCCAGCCCGCTCAGCGCGGCCACGACGGCATGGCCGCCGCTCTCCGCCCGATTGCGGTTCCGCTCCAGCCGGTTGAGTTCTTCCGCACGGTCAACGAGACGTACCGCCGCCGGCAATTGCCACAGCCCGTGAGCTACCGCCGGAGCTTCCGTGCGGATATGGATATCGCCGTGCACGACACCGGCCTGCACGGCGGCGCCATGTACGACGCCGCTCAACTCGTTGCGACTGTTGGGTTGTTGCCCCCGCACACGTCCCCCTCCGGCGTGTCACCGGCGCCCCTCGCCATCGGCCGGCTCCTGAGGTGAGTATCTCCACCCCCACATTCGACAACGCATTCGCGCAAGTCCCCTGAGGGTGTGACCTTGGTCGCGACAGAAACGCTACGACCTATCCCTATGGCATATGCCATCCTCTTTGCCGCCGTCCATCGAGTACGGCGATGCCACTCTAATGAGTGTGCCGATAAGAAACGGGGGAAACGCTCGTTTTTGGCATCGTTCTGGCACTATTCCCCGACCTCCTTACCGGCCCGGCCAGGCTGCCGGGCCGCGAACCCTCCCCGTATGCAGGGGTCGAGCCCGGGGCGCTAAGTCCCCGGGCTCGACCCGTCGGCGGCGCTCGCCCCGCCGCGTCGCTTCAGCAGTTGTCGTAGAGGAGGGCGCGGACCAGGCGGCAGGTGGTGTCGGAGGGGTGGCGGACGCCTATGGATTGGGCGGTGGTGCGGATGGTGGGGTTGGTGGCCTGTTCGGGGCGGTAGGTGCCGGTGTCGAGGAGGGCTATGGCCAGGCGCATGGCCTTCAGGCGGCGGTTGTGGGATTCGTACCGCTCGCGGGGCCAGCCGGCGGGGAGCGGTTTCTTGGGCAGTGGGTGGGTCGGGAGGGGTTTCGTCATGGGTGCGGCAACGGCCATCCGGCGGACCTCCTGGAGCTCGGTGGACCCTCACTTTCTGGTTCCCATTTTACTGCGGGGCACTGACAAAAGCCCCTGGCCAGGGGGGATTTGGAGGGGTGGGCCCGCTGGGCGTGGGAGGGGGTCAGGGCGTGGGGTGGGGCAGGTTACGGAGGAGGTTCTTGTCGGGTTTGCCCACGGGGGTGAGGGGGATGGCGTCGAGGAGGTGGAGGGCGGCGGGGGCGTAGAGGGCGCCCTTGTGGGTGGTGATGTAGGAGCGGAGGGCGGGGAGGGTGAGGTCGTCGGTGGAGTGGCCGGGGGCGGGGACGAGGGCGATGTGGACCTCTTCGGTCTCGTCGGGGGTGCGGACGCCGTAGACGGCGGCGTGGGCGATGGCGGGGTGGGCGTGGAGGAGGTCCTCCAGTTCGGCGGGGTGGACGTGGCCGCCGACCACGATGACGACGTCCTTGAGGCGGTCGACGAGGTAGAGGCGGCCGTCGGTGTCCAGGTAGCCGACGTCCCCGGTGTGCACCCAACCGTCCCGCAGCACCTGGGCGGTGAGGTCGGGGCGCTTCCAGTAGCCGCGCATGGCGCCGGCGGAGCGTACGTGGACCTCGCCGGGCTCGCCCGGGGGCAGGTCGCGGCCCTCGGGGTCGCGGATGGCCAGGGTGACACCGGGGAGCGGGCGGCCGACGGTCATCGGGGCGTCGGGGCGGATGTCGGCGTGGTCCGCGGGGCCGGCCTCGGTGATGGCCATCGCCTCGGACTGGCCGTACCAGCCGTAGAGGACCGGGCCGAACGTCTCGGCCGCCTGGCGCATCCGGGGCGCGGAGGCGGGGCAGCCGCCGTACGTGATGCGGGTGAGGGAGCTGAGGTCGGTGGTGGGGAGGGTGGGGTCGTCGAGGAGGCGGTAGAGGAGCGGCGGCAACAGCCAGAGGTGGGTGATGCGTTCGCGGGCGACGGTGGACAGGACGGCGGCGGGGTCGAAGCCCCGGTGGAGGACGACGGTGCCGCCGGCCACCAGGGTGAGGTCGCTCATGACGCCCGCCATGTGGGCCAGCGAGGTGCAGGCCAGGAGGCGGGGCGGATCGCCGGCCGCCTCCAGGGGCGCCTGGCCGAGCAGCGCGGCGAACGGGGCGTGCGCCATCTGAACTCCCTTGGGGACGCCGGTCGTTCCGCCGGTGTGGCGGATGCACCAGTCGTCCTCGGGGCGGGCGGTCCCGGCGACGGTGGGGGTGCCGGGGAGGGCGGCACAGGCAGCCAGCAGGTCGGGGCCGAGGGGGGCCGCGTCGGCGGGGAGCGGGCCGAGGGTCATGGCCCGGGGGCGGGGGCCGGTGAAGCCGTCCAGGAGGGCGCGGGCGGTGTCGTGGAGGTCGGGGTCGACCAGGAGGAGGGCGGTGTCCGCGCTCTCGACCACCCGGGACAGCGTCTCGGCGGCCATCCCGTCGTACAGGAGCACCACCCGCGCGCCCGCGAGGTTGACGGCGTAACGGGCGGCGAGCGCGGCGGGGCGGTTGCGGCTGAGGACGGAGACCGTTCGACCGCGGCCGGTGCCGTGGGCGGCGAGGACGGCGGCCATGCGGTGGACGGTGGCGTGCAGGTCGCCGGCGGTGACGGTGTTGCCGTCGGGCGCGGTGACGGCGGGGCGGTCGGGGTCGCGGGCGAGGGCGGCGAGGAGGAGCTCGACGTAGCTGGTGAACGGCGGTTGGGACGACATGGTGGGTGCGCTCCTGGTGAAGGCGGAGGGGACTGCCGGCAGAGGTGACGTTAAGCGGCGGACGGTCGCGCCTTCCACGACCAAATACGCCATGCCGTCATGCCTTCGGGCCATGAGCAGGAGGTGGGGCCAGCCTGCGCACCGAGGTGCCCGAACTGACGGGCAGGATCAGGCACTTGGGGTTCGGGGGCCGTCGCGGGAGCATGGGCGAGTACCGTCGACAAGAGATTGCCAGGCGTTTTACGGTGAATCGTCACAGAATCAGAGGATGTCCGACTGAGTAACCTGCGGTTCACATACGGGCAACGGACGGGAAACGGCCTGTTGCGAGAGTGCAGCGGTACGCCCGCACGCGTACCCGCACCGACCCGCATTAAGAGGACCCCGTGACCATCAAGGCCGAGTACATCTGGATCGACGGCACCCAGCCGACCGCCAAGCTCCGTTCCAAGACCAAGATCCTGCAGGACGGCAGCAAGCTGCCCCGTTGGGGCTTCGACGGATCCAGCACCAACCAGGCCGAGGGCCACGCGTCGGACCTCGTGCTCGACCCGGTCTTCAGCTGCCCGGACCCGATCCGCGGCGGGGACCACCTCTTGGTGCTCTGCGAGGTGTTGCACACCGACCTCACGCCGCACCCCTCCAACACCCGGGCCCTGCTGCGCCCGGTGGCGGAGCGGTTCGCCTCCCAGGAGCCGATCTTCGGCATCGAGCAGGAGTACACCTTCCTCAAGGGCGAGCGCCCGCTGGGCTTCCCCGAGGGCGGTGGGTTCCCGGCCCCGCAGGGCGGCTACTACTGCGGCGTCGGCGCCGGCGAGATCTTCGGCCGGGAGATCGTCGAGCAGCACCTCGACCGCTGCCTGGCGGCCGGCCTGGGGATGTCCGGCATCAACGCCGAGGTGATGCCCGGCCAGTGGGAGTTCCAGGTGGGCGCGCTGGCCCCGCTGGAGGTCTCCGACCACATGTGGGTGGCGCGCTGGCTGCTGCACCGCACGGCGGAGGAGCACGGCGTCACCGCCTCCCTGGACGCCAAGCCGGCCCAGGGCGACTGGAACGGCGCGGGCGCGCACACCAACTTCTCCACCCGGGCGATGCGCGAGGGCTACGACGCGATCATCACTGCCTGCGAGGCGCTGGGCGCGGACGGCAAGCCGCTGGAGCACGTCCGCCAGTACGGCACCGGCATCGAGCAGCGGCTGACGGGTGCGCACGAGACCGCGCCCTGGGACAGCTACTCGTACGGGGCCTCGGACCGCGGCGCCTCGGTGCGCATCCCGTGGCAGGTCGAGGTCGAGAAGAAGGGCTACATCGAGGACCGCCGGCCGAACGCCAACGTGGACCCCTACGTGGTGACCCGGCTGATCGTGGACACCTGCTGCGCGGAGCTGGAGCGGCGCGCGCAGGTGTGACGCCCGGCGCGGAGCGACGCGCGGGCGAACGGGGCCGGACCGGCTGGTCCGGCCCCTTCCGCGTGCCCGGGCGACCCGCGCGGGGTCAACCGCCCGGCGGCCGGGGCCGGTTGTCAGTGGCGGGTGGCACGCTGGGGACATGCTCGCGATCCCCCTCACGACCGCGTCCGGGCCGGGCGCCTGCCGCCGGCCCGGACGAACTGGCCGGCGCCGGGCTCTCGGTGGAGGGGGACGGCGATCCGGCGAAGGTCATCGAGGTCGCCCCGCCGGGCTGGCGCAAGCGGTTGCCCTTTGGTGGGCGAGGCGGCGCGGCGGGAGGGCAGGGTGCGGCGGGGCGCGGAGGGGTACGACGCGAAGGGAACGAGGAGAACAGGCGGGGCGAAAGGCATGAACGTGAACATCATGGGGCGTTGGGGGCGGGGCGTGTCGGGGCGCCGGGCGCTGCCGTGGATGACGCCGCTGTACGTGGGGGCGCTGCAGCTCGGGGCGTACGCCACCGCCCGGCTGCCGGCGTCGCGGCGTACGGGACTGCTGCGGGCGCACTCCACCAACGTGGCCAATCTGCGCGCCGGTCGGTGGGGCACGCTGGCCACCAGCGCGGCCTTCGTGGAGCGACCGATACCGCCGGCGTACGGCGTCGCGCTGCTGGCGGCGCTCGGGACGGCCGAGGCGCGGTGGGGCGCCGGGCGCACCGCGGCGGTGTTCGCGGCCGGGCACGCGGGCGCCAGCCTGTTGGTCTACGCGGGCCTGCGGGCGCGGCCCGGGGTCCGGCCGGCGGCGGTCGCACCGCCGATACCGGGTGCGCCCGGCGGGGCCGGCGCCGCGGGCGGGGCCACCGCGCACGCCGTTGACGTCGGGGCGAGTTACGGCTTCTACGCCACGCTCGGCGCGCTGGCCGCGTCGCTGCCGCACCGGGGTGCGCGGGCGGCGGCGTCCGGCGGGCTGCTGGCGCTGGGCGCGGTGCCGGTGGTCCGCCGTGGCCGGACGTTCACCGATGCCGGACATCTGACGGCGCTGGCCCTCGGGGTGGCGATCGGGGCCGCGCGCACGGCGGCGCGGGGGCGTTTTCCGGCCACCGGGCGGGAGTCCACGGAAGCGGCCGTTTCGACAACTCCGGTGCGGCGAGCGGCAGTCGGCGCCCGCCCGTCGTCGGCGCGCGGGAGCGCGCGGCCGGCGGGCGACGGGATCGCGTCACAACGGGGGGTGGTGTGAAAGACAGATCAAGGGCCGTCTGGTTCAATAGGGCCATGGCCAGCCTTACAGACACCGCGACGGGTCGCAGCGACCTTGAGCCGTTCTGGCCGTCCCGGCAGGCGCACGCCTTCGACCGTCTGTGTTGCCGCGCGCACTGAGCGCGGGCCCGCACCCTCCTTCCCGACACCGCTGACCGGTGTCCCGGCCTAGCCCGCGCGCACGACCTCCCCGACGGTCCCCTTGCGCGAAAGAGCTGACGTTCGATGGCCAATCTCCGTACCGTTCCCGCCGATTCCCCCACGGCCGCCGTTCCCCATCCGCCCCACCAGCGCCACCGGCTGCGAGCGGTGGCACCCGACGAAGCCCCCGCCGCCCGTGGAGCCGCCCCCGAGCTCCGTCCGGCGACAGCGCCACGACACAGCGCCCAACAGGTCGCCGAGCTGCTGAACTCCGGCGCGACCTGGCTCCCGGCACCGCAGCACAGCCTGCCCGCCCTGCCCGGCCAACCGCCGATGGTCGGCTACCTCGTCCTGGTGCCGGCCGAGCAGGCCCCCGGCCCGCCGCAGCCGCCCGCCGAGCCCGCCCCCGCCGCCCGGACCGGCGACGCGACGGTGCGGATCGACCCCGAGCAGCGGTCCGTGCGCGTCCTGGACCGCCAACTGGACCTGACGTACCTGGAGTTCGAGCTGCTGGCCCATCTGGTCGCGCATCCGCACCGGGTCCACACCCGCGACCAGTTGGTGACCACGGTGTGGGGCTACGGGCACGTCGGCGACGGCCGCACCGTCGACGTCCATGTGGCCCGACTGCGGCGGAAGTTGGGCGCCGAGCACCGCGGCTCGATCGTGACCGTCCGCCGGGTCGGCTACAAGTACGTGCCGAGCGCCTGACCGGCCCGTCGGGGCACCCGGTCGCCGCCGAGCACGACGCGCTCGGCGGCGGCCGCCAGCGCGCGCCGGTCCAGGTCGCGGCCCGCCGTGGGGAGCGCCGGATGGGCGGTGACCCGTACGGCCAACCCGTGGGCGGTGAGCACCCGGTGGAGCGAGGCGGCGAAGGTGTCGGCCCCGCAGAAGGCGGCCACCGTGGTGGGGCGGTCCTGTTGGGCGTAGTCGACGGTCACCGGGCGGACCGGGGCGCCGGCGTCCAGGGCGGCCTGGAAGGTGGCCCGACGGAAGGCGCCCCGGTCCGCGGTGCACCAGGTGGTGGCCTGGGGGAAGACCGCCACCGAGCGGCCGGCGGCCAGGAGCGCGGCCAGTTCGGCGACGGTGCGCGGGAGTTGGCGCGGGCTGGCGCGGTCGATGAAGTACGTGCCGGCACGCCGGGCCAGGCCGCCGACCAGCGGCCATCGGCCGACCTCGCGCTTGGCGAGCAGGGTGGCGGGTTCGACCGCGAGCAGGGCGACGATGTCGAGCCAGGAGATGTGGTTGAGCACGATGAGGGTGCCGGGGGCGGTGGGGGCGTCGGTGGTTCCCCAGAGGGGCTCCCCCGGCGCCGTTCCCGTCACTGACAGCGGGGCCGGCCCGGCGCCTATGTTCCGGGCCTCCAACGTGACGCCCAGCGCCGCCAGGAGGGCCCGGGCGTGACTCCGTAGCCGTATCGGGTCGGTCAGGTCCGGGCCGTCCGTCAGGGCGCGGCCCACCGCGCCGCTGAACACGGCGGCGCGGCGGACGGTGCCGGAAAACGGGACGGGCGGAACGGCGTGCGCGGCACAGCTCGGGGTGCAGACCGGGCTGACGTCCCAGGGGCCGTTCACCGGTCCCCCAGGAAGAAGCGGCGGTAGCGGTCGCCGAGTTGCTCGATGTCCAGGACCGTGAAGAAGTCGGCGACCCCGAAGTCGGGGTCGTGGGCGGGTGCGCCGCACAGCCAGGCGCCGATCCGGAGGTAGCCGCGCAGCAGCGGCGGGAGTTGGGCGACGGCGGGGCGTTCGGGCAGCGGGGCGGTGGGGTGCCAGGGGCGGCGTGGGCTGACCAGGAACGCCGGCGGCGCGGCGTACCGGGTGCGGGCCAGGGCCCAGGCGTGGGCGGCGGCGGTGCCCCCGTCGGCGAGCGGTACGGAGGCGCAGCCGGCGAGGTAGCGGTGGCCGGAGAGCAGGGTGTAGCGGGCCAGGGCGGCCCACATCTGGTTGATGACGGCGCCGTTGCGGTGGTCGGGGTGGACGCAGGAACGGCCGGCCTCGATCAGTGCGGGGCGCACCGCGTCGAGGCCGGTGAGGTCGAACTCCCCGTCGGAGTAGAGGCGTTGGGTGCGTCCCGGGGGCACCAGCCGGTAGGTGCCGACGACGGTGCGGGTGGGGTGGTGGAGGACGACGAGGTGGTCGGCGAGGTCGTCGACCGGGTCGACGTCGTGGCCGGGAAGCGGGGTGTCCAGGGTGGCGCCGCACTCGTCGCCGAAGACCTGGTGGCGCAGGCGCTGGGCGGCCCGGACCAGGGCGGGGGTGTCGGCGATCAGGGCGGTGTAGTCGGGGGTGGCCGGGGCGGGAGCGGCGGGGCGGCCGGCGGACGTGGTCGGTGCCGTGCTCATCAGGGCCTCCGTGGGTGGAGCTGGGTCCGCCCCCTACGGGCGCGCGACCCAATGACCTGGGGATCTCCTACGCGGCAGACTGTTCCCGCGCCCGAGGACCGGGGGCGTGAAGCGCAGGGAGCGTACGGATGAGGGGCGGCGGAACACTGGACGGCGCGGCCTCGGGCGCGCGTGCCCTGGCGTCCCCGAGGGCGCACTGCGTCCCACCCGTCCCCTTGGACAGCAGAGGGTGCCGCTCCGCCCCCTTGGGACGGCGTACTGCGGAACTCCCGTTGCCGGGCTACGGGTTCAGCCATCGCGTTTCGGCCAATCGGCAGGACAGTCAGCCGGACCGTCGGCAGGACATGCGGCGGGCGTGCAGCGCGGCAGCCGATGGCCCGCATCCGGCCGCGCAACCGGGCTGGCCTCATGGCCCGGTACACCGCCGGCGTCGGCAACCGGCAGCGCGGGCTACCCAGTTCGCCGGTGGAAGCCGCTCCGGGCGCCGCGTACGCTGGCCGGCGCACAGCTCACGCGAGTAAGGGGAGCAGGACATGGGCACCGCAGCCGACAAGGAATGGCTCTACAGCCTCGACATCTCCGACGCCACCTGGCAGCGCCCGCCCGGCGACCCGGAAGCGGAGGCGGTGGAGATCGCCTTCCTGGAGGGCGGCGCGGTGGCGATGCGCAACTCCACCGAGCCCGATGTCGTGCTGCGCTACACCGAGGCCGAGTGGCGGGCGTTCGTCCTGGGGGCCCGGGACGGGGAGTTCGACCTTCCGGGCTGACGTCCGCCAACGGGCCCGCGCGGGGACGGTCACCCGTCCGGGGCGGGCCCGGGTCGCCGGTGACCATCACAGGATTCACTCGTTCCACGGAATGTGGAGCAGCAGCAGGCGGCAACCCCGCGCCCGGACCGCACCTCCCCCGTCGGGCACGCCGACGGGGGTGAGTCGATCGACGTCGAGCAGGCCGAGGCGGCCCTGGTCGAGCACTATCCGCGGCTGGCCAGGTTGGCCTATGTGGTGCTGCCACCGGGCCCGCACCGCGGCCGACGGGTGCTGGCCGCGCACACGGTGGTGCAGCGGGCGCTGCCGCGGCGCCCCGGTCCCGGTACCGCCCTGCCCGCCCAACGTGGCGGGGACTCGGCCGTCGATCCCGGTTACGCCCTGATGCGACTGCGCGTCCTACGGGTGGCACTGGCCGTCGGGCGGCGCCGCTGGCAGCCGCCGGCGCCGCTTCCCCAGGTCTGGGGCCTGCGACTGTTCCCGCGCTCCGGCGGCGCCGATGAACTCGCCCTGGACCAGGCCCTGTCGACGCTGTCGGCGCCGGCCCGGGCGGCGTTCGTGCTGCGCGATCTGGAGCGGCTGTCGGCCCAGGAGACGCGGCGGATCCTGGAGGCCGCGGGGGTCGCCGACGCCCGCGGGGCGCTGGCCGAGGCGGAGCGGGCGGCGCTGCCGGCCGGGAGCCGGGACCGGGCCCTGCTGGAGTCGGTGGAGTTCGATCCGTGCGCCCTCCATGCCCGGCCGACGGACCTGATCCGGCGGCGGCAGCACGGCCGGGCGGCGCTGGCGGCCGGCGCGGCGGTGGCGGTGTGCGGGGCGCTGCTGGGGCTGCCGGGCGGGGGGTGGGGGCCCGGTGGGGCCGCGGCCCCACCGTACGCCCGTAATGCCGCGGCGGAGGCGGCACTTGATCCGGGGCGGCTGGCGATGTCCTCGCCGACCGCCTGGAGGACCGCGGCGCGGCCGGACTTCTCGTCCTGGCCGGCCCGCGGCGACCGGACCGGCGACAAGGCGCTGCTCCGGCGGGCGTTGACGGTGTGGGCCCGGCCCGGCCCCCAGGTGTCGGTCACCGCGACGCCCGGCACGTCCGCGGGGCCCGCGGCCGGGCCGCCGCAACTGCTCTTCGCGGGCGTGGTGGACCGCGTCGTGGTGGTGCTGTTCCACGACGGGCTGCGGGTGGTGCGGTACGCCGAACCGACCGACGCCCAGCAGCGGGACGACGGCACCGGGACGGCGCTGGACTTCGCCCGGACGGACGGGGCGGCGGCGGACTCGGCGACCGCCCTCGTCGCGGACCGCACCTCGGGCAACGCCCGCTATCTGACGGCCCCTTGGGTGACGTCGGTGCGGACGGTGGACCTGGTGAAGCCGGACGCGGCGGGCCAACGGGTCACCGTCGGCGCCGACGGCCTGACCTCCCCCGTCCCGATTCCGCGCCCCAAGGAGAGGTGCGCCGGCTGGCCCGCCCTGAGGGTCGGCGGGCGCCTGGACGGGCAACCGGGCGGCGTACCGGGCTCGCGCCCCGGTGGCGAGTTGCTGACCGACCTGGGCGAACTGACGCCCGCCCGGCTCACGTACGGCCCGCCGGACGCCCCGGGGTCGGTGTCCGGCCCCGAGGGGCGTACGGCCTGGGCGCGGACCGCGTGCCAGTTGCCCGCGGTCCGTTCGCAGGGCGTGCGGGCGGTCAACACCTGGCGGTTCGCCCAGCAGGCGCTCCCCGGGGGCGGGGGCACCGCGTCCTGGCTGTGTACCCGGGCGGAGACCTGGCGCGGGGCGGGCAGCCGGACGATGACGCAGTTCCAGGTGCCGCCGCCGAGCGGGCAGCCGTACGCGACGGGCGCGGTGACCGCCCGCGCGGACGGCGGGACGGCCTGCGGCCCGCGGGCGCCCCGGGTGCTGTCGGGCGTGCTGTGGAAGAGCCGCATCGGCCGGTGGTGGCTGCTGGCGGCGGGCAGCGACCAGATCACGTCGATCACCGCGTCCGGTGGGGTGCGGGGGCGGGTGCCCGGCCGGCTGCTGACCGTCCTCGCGACGGCGGGCGCGCACGCCGAGCTGACGGGGACGCTGACGGGCGGCGGGACGGTGCACGGGCTGCGGTGAGGCGGGTGGGGCGTTGTGGTTGGGGAGTTGTGGTTGGAGAGTTGTGGGTGTGGCGGGTGGGAGCACGTCGTGGATCGGTGGGCACGTGGACCTCATCGGGGCCGGGGTGTTTGCCCGGGGCGGCGCGGCCACACCCCGTTCCTGACGCCCCTCTTCCCGCCGGTTTTTGGCCGTCCGAGGGGTATCGCCATTCCTTACCCGCCAGTACATTGACGCCATGTCTAATACGGCCTCGTTGCGGCCCCAGCCGGTCGCGTCCGAGCACACCCCGCTGAAGGCCCGGAACGTCGCCTTCGACTGGGCAAAGACCCCCCTGCACTGGATCCCCGGCGACCCGTCCAGCACCCACACCATCAACGTCCTGCACCTGCTGCTGCCGGCCGGCGAGCGCTGGTTCGTGCACGTCTACAAGCAGGTGCTGCCGTACATCCGCGATCCCGAACTCCGCGCGGACGTGATCGGCTTCATCGGCCAGGAGGCCATGCACTCGCAGGCGCACGACGACGTGCTGCCGCACCTGAAGGAGCAGGGGCTGGATCCGACCCCGTACACCGCGCAGGTCGACTGGCTCTTCGAGAAGCTGCTCGGCGACCGGACGCTCCCCCCGGGGCGGGCCCGCAAGTGGTGGCTCATGGAGCGGGTGGCGACGATCGCCGCCATCGAGCACTACACCGCCTTCCTGGGCGACTGGGTGCTCAACGCCGGTGCCCTGGACGCCAAGGGCGCGGATCCGACCATGCTCGACCTGCTGCGCTGGCACGGCGCGGAGGAGGTCGAGCATCGCTCGGTGGCGTTCGACCTCTTCATGCACCTGGACGGCGGCTACCGGCGGCGGGTGCGGACGTGGGCCACGGCCTTCGGTGCGCTGGTGTTCCTGTGGCAGCGCGGCATCCGGTTCTTCATGGCGAACGACCCCACGCTCCTCAACGGCAAGGCCGCCGTACGGGACTTCGTACGGGGCGGCCGGCAGGGCGTACTGCCGACCACCGGGGCGATCGTCCGCTCGGTGCCCCAGTACTTGAGCCGCGCCTACCACCCGTCGCAGCACGGCGACACCGAGCAGGCCCTCGCCTACCTCGACCGTTCACCCGCGGCAACCGCCGCCGCTGCCGCGCCCGTTGCCGCCCCCGGAGGAGCCTGAGATGTCCGCGCCTGCCCGTGTGTCCCCCACCCCGTCCCCGTCTGCCGGCCGCGGTGGCCGCTCCCGTAAGGGGGCTTCCCTTACGGGGACTTCCCCCAAGGGGACTTCCCTGGCGGGACCTTCCCTCAAGGGGCTCGCGCTGCCGTCGTCGTCCCGTATAGCCGTGTCCGCGCTCAACGGGCCGTTGCGGAACGGTGGTTCGCCGCTGCGTACCGCGTTGGTGGTCGCCGGGGCCGCCCTCCTGGTCCGGCGGGCGCTGCGCCGGCGGATCCGGCAGTCGCCGCTGTGGCCGATGCCGGCGCTGGAGCAGCCGATCTCCGGGCGGGGGCGCGAGGCGGCCCGGGCGGCGCGCGGGGGTTCGGGGCGCGCGGCGCCGTTGCGACTGCGGGTGGCGGAACGGACCGTGGCGGCCGAGGGCGTGGTGGCCCTCCGTCTGGAGGGCGGGCGGCTGCCCGACTGGGAACCGGGCGCGCACATCGACCTCGTGCTGCCCTCGGGCACCGTGCGGCAGTACTCGCTGTGCGGCGAACCGGCCGACGCCGTACGGGCGGACGGCGGTTCGTACACCGTCGCGGTCCGGCTGATCGAGGACGGGCGGGGCGGCTCCCGGGAGGCGCACGAGGCGCTCCGCGCCGGCATGACGGTCGAGGTGCGCGGGCCCCGCAACCGCTTCCGCCTGGAGGACCACCACGCCTATCTCTTCATCGCGGGCGGGATCGGCATCACCCCGATCCTCCCGATGGTGCGGCAGGCCGAGGCGGAGGGGGTGCCCTGGCGGTTGGTGTACGCGGGGCGGTCGCGGGCGTCCATGCCGTTCCTGGAGGAGGCCGAGAAGCTGGCCGGGGGCGGCGGAGGCGGCACCTTCGGGGGCGGTGGCACTGACGGTGGCGGCGATACCGGCTGTGGGTTGGGGGGATTTGGGGGGCGCGGACGGCTGACCGTGGTGGCGGAGGACGAGGACGGGCGGCCCGATCTGGCCGCGGCGCTCGCCGATGCGCCGCCGCACGCCGCCGTGTACTGCTGCGGTCCCGAGCCCCTGATGAACGCCGTGGCCGAACTGCTGCCCAACGGGCCGGAGGGCCTGACCCTGCACACGGAGCGGTTCGCCCCGGCGGGGAACGTGGCAGGGGGCGCTGCGGGTAGTGCGGTGGGGAGCGCGGGGGGTGCATCCGCTTCCGGTTCAGGGGCGGAATCAGGGTCCGCCGTGGGCGACGGGGCCGCACCGGGCGAGGGCGTGCCGGGCGGCGAGATGTCGGGCGGGGACGCCTCGTTCGAGGTGGAGTTGCGTCGCAGCGGTCGTACGGTGACGGTGCCGGCCGGCACCAGCGTGCTCCGGGCGATCCGTGAACAGGCCCTGCCCGACCTGCCGTACTCCTGCGAGCAGGGCTTCTGCGGCACCTGCCAACAGCGGGTCCTGGCGGGCGAGGTGGAGCACCGCGACGAGCTCCTGACGGACGCGGAGCGCGAGGACTCCCTGCTGATCTGCGTGTCCCGGGCGAAGCCGGGAGCGGGGCCGGGAGCGGGAGCGGGGTTGGTGCTGGATCTGTAGGGGGTGGCGTTGCTGCGCCCGGCCTCTGTTTTTCCCCGTCTTTCCCCGCCGCCCACCCCCTTCGGGGGGTGGGCGGGTGAGGAGGGTCGGAGGCGAGAGGGCACAGGGCAGCGGAAGGAGCGGCAGAGAACGCGTCGCCCTTTGGCATCGCTCTGTTGGCATCGTCCTCTCGGCATCGCCCCCTTGGCATCGCCCCTCTGGTGCCGCCTCGTGGCGTCGCCCGGCGCGGCCCGTGCCGTTGTCCACAGGCCCCGTTCGCGCGGTGGTGCCGTCGTAGGGCGGTCGTTAGGGTGGGCGCATGACGAACGGGGCACGCCGCAGGATGGGGGTCGAGGAGCGACGCGAGCAGTTGATCGCCGTCGCGCTCGGCCTCTTCAGCCACCGCTCCCCCGAAGACGTCTCGATCGACGAGATCGCCGAGGCGGCCGGCATATCAAGGCCGTTGGTCTACCACTACTTCCCGGGCAAGCAGCAGCTCTACGAGGCCGCCCTGCGGCGCGCCGCGGACGAGCTGACGGCGCGCTTCATCGAGCCCCACGAAGGGCCGCTCGGCGCCCGGCTGTTGCGCGTGATGGAGCGGTTCTTCGACTTCGTGGAGGAGCACGGGCCCGGCTTCTCGGCCCTGATGCGCGGCGGCCCGGCGATCGGTTCGACCCGCACGAGCGCGATGATCGACGGCGTTCGCCAGGCCGCGTTCACGCAGATCCTCGCCCATCTCGACGCCCAGGACCCCTCTCCGCGGCTGGAGTTGGTGGTCCGTTCCTGGGTCTCGCTCGCCGAGACCACCGCACTGCTGTGGCTGGACGGACGGCGGATACCCCGCGGCGAGCTCGAACGCCAGTTGGTGCACGACTTCGCGGCGCTGACCGCGGTCAGCGCCGCGTACGACGAGCGGATGGCGCAGGTGGTGCGCCGGATACTGGCGGACGAGCCCGCGGACGGGATGTTCGCGGACCTGGTCGGCCGGCTGCTGCAGTTGCCCCAGCCGGCCTGACGTCGCCGAGCTGCCACCGGACGCCGGTCCGGCATCGGCTCAGTGCCGGACCGGCCCGGACCCCACCTCTCCCCGACTCCGATCCGGCCCCATCCCGCCCCACCCAGCCTCTGCCCAACGCCGGTCCGAGCCTCCCGCCGATATCCAACTCCGACCCGTCACGCGCCCGTTGTGCGTCCGGGCATCGGCCCGGATGCTCACCCGCGCCGGAACACCGCGACCGTACGGGGCGGGACGGTGAAGGTGCCCGTGGTGGCGTCGTAGGTGGCGGTCGCGGTGGTGCGGTCGGCGCCGTGGGCCTGGAGGGGGTGCAGGGCGAAGGGCCGGCCGGCGAGGGCGGGGACGGTTGGGCACTGTCGTTGCGGGGTGGCGTTGAAGACGACGACGAGGTCGGCCAGGCGCATGGTGATCACGCCGGGGGTCTCGTCGGGGCCGGAGAGGGGGAAGGAGAGGGCGGACTGGACGGCGGCTGCGGTGGCCAGGCCGAAGGCCGGTTCGGTGGCGTGGATGCGCAGCAGGTCGCGGTAGGCGGCCGAGGTCGCGGTGATGGTGGCGCAGTCCGGGCGGAGGGCCGGGTCGGCCAACAGGGGCTTGGCATAGGGCCACTTGTCCTTGTTGTCGGCGGCCGGGGGCAGGCCGTGGCCGAAGCCGTTGTCGGCCGTGCCACCCCGGGGGCCGTCGGTGCAACTCCAGTGCAGGGCGTTGAACCAGTCGCCGCTGTTGAAGGAGTTGCGGTCGAGGGACTTGGAGCGCAGGAGGTCGGAGCCCGCCTGGGAGAGCGCCGGGCCCTGTGAGAGTGCGGCGGTGGCCAGGGCGACGACCTGCATCCGTGCGCGGTCGGCGGCGGAGGTGTGCCGCGGCAACTTGTAGGCGAGGGCGTCGTAGAGGGTCTCGTTGTCGTGGGCGTCGACGTAGGCGAGGGCGTCGCCCGGGGCGGCCGCGTAGCCGGCGGGGGCTCCGTCGTAGTCGACCTGGGAGCCCTTGACCCGGCGTCCCGTGGTGTCGGTGAAGGCGTAGTCGGCGAGGTTGCCGGTGAGGCCGACCTTGATGAGGTCCTGGTAGTGGAGGAGGCGGGCCCGTTGGGCGGCGGGGTCGTCCCCGTTTGGCTGCGCCCGGCCCTTGGCGTTCGCTGCGCCCTCGGAAGCGGTCCGGGGCGAGACGGCCGTGCCCGGTGCCGGGTTGGGGTCGGTGAACAGGCCCGAGGCGAAGCCCTGGGTGCGGGGGTCGGCGTCGAAGGGGCTGCCGCCGCGGACCGCGTCGCGCGCCCGGTCGCTGAAGGTGGCGATGCCGGTGCCGGCCATGTTGCGCTGGGTGGCCTGGACGAAGCGGGCGTCGTTGGCGACCTCGCCGAAGTTCCACCCCTCGCCGTAGAGGATCACGGACGTGCCGTCGATGCCGTCCCGGGCCGGGGTGAGGGCGTCCAACGCCCTGCGGACGGCGAGGATGTTGGCCTTGGGGTGGTGGCCCATGAGGTCGAAGCGGAAGCCGTCTACCTTGTACTGCTTGGCCCAGGTGACCACGGAGTCGACGACCAGCTTGCCCATCATGGTGTGCTCGGGCGCGGTGCCCGAGCAGCAGGTGGAGGTGGCGACGCTGCCGTCGTCGAGCAGCCGGTGGTAGTAGCCGGGAACGATGCGGTCGAGGACGGAGTGCGGGTCGTCCTGTCCGCTGGCGGCGGTGTGGTTGTAGACGACGTCCATGACGGTGCGCAGGCCGATGCCGTTGAGGCCCTGCACCATGCGACGGAACTCGACGTTCCGGGCGGTCCCGGAGGGGTCGGAGGCGTAGGACCCTTCCGGGACGGTGTAGTGCAGCGGGTCGTAGCCCCAGTTGTAGCCGTCCCGGTCGGCGGTCTTGGCCACGCACTCCTGTTGGCGGGCGGAGTCGGGGGGCAGGGCGGGCAGGTCGCAGTCCGGGCGCCGCTGGTCGGCGCGGCGTTCGGGGACGGAGCCGAAGTCGAAGGCCGGCAGCAGGTGGACATGGGTGGTGCCGGCCTCGGCCAGGGCCTTCAGGTGCCGCATGCCGGCGGAGCCGGTGTCGGTGAACGCGAGGTACTGGCCCGGGTGGTGGGAGGTGCGGTCCGCGATGGAGAAGTCACGGATGTGCAGCTCCTGGATGCGGGCCCGGCGCAACGGCACGGGGGCGGGCTTGCGCAGCGTCGCCCACCCCTTAGGGGCCAACTTCGGGTCGGCCAGGTCGACGACGAGGCTGCGGGCGGAGTCGGTGGTGAGGGCGGTGGCATACGGGTCGGTGACGGCGTTGGTGGCTATCCGGGCGGCGCCCGGCGCCCAGACGGTGACCAGGTAGCGGTACGGCTTCCCGGTCCAGTCCCGGCCGCCCCGTACGCTCCACACCCCGGTGGCGTCGTCCCGGTACATCGGGACCCGGCGGCCGGCCAGGTCGAGCGCGACGGTGCGGGCGGTGGGCGCCCAGACAGAGAGGGTGGGGCGGCCGGCGTGGAACACCGGCCCCAGTGGGGCGTGTTGGGCGCGGGTGCCGTAGAGGTCGTCGAGGACGCCGGGGATCTGCACCCCGGTGGTGTGCCGCCCGTCGGCGGTGTCCTGGGTGGCGGCCAGTCGCTCCCGTAGGGCGGTGGGGGCCAGGGCGCGGTCGCGGGGGTCGACGGTGAAGGCCGGGTAGCCGGTGAGGTGCGGGTAGGCGGCGCGTTCGGCGGGGGTGAGGGTGCCGGGAGTGAGTCGGAGCCGGCCCGTAGGGCGCGCGTTCGCGCCGAACTCCAGTTGGGCGGCGGTGCGTTGGGCGCCCTTCCAGACCACGGTGGTGCGGTCGATCCACTGGGCCTCGGCCTTGGCGGGGGCGCCGGAGGGGGCCGCCTGGGCGCGGGGCTGCGTCGGCAGGGCCAGCGCGGCGGCGCCGGCGCACAGGGCGAGGAGGGCGGCAAGCCGGCGGCGGGCGCGGTGCGCGGTGGAGGACATGGCCCCTGGTTCTAGCCGCGATGAACGGTTGCTGCAAGACCTTTCGCAAGAGATTGCAACGGTGTTACGTTCCCTGGCGAGCCGGTCCGGTCGGCCGGAGGCCCCGCGGTGGGTCCTACGCGCCCGGCCGACCGGACCGGCCACCAACCGAGGCCCGTACGAGGCGGGATGACCGGGCAGTCGGTAGCCGGACGGCCGGGTGTCAGGTCGCCACCGGCCCGGTGGAGCCGCGCACCACCAGCTCGGGCTGGAAGACGAACTCGGTGCGCTGGACGGGGTTTCCCTGGATCTCCTCGACCAGCGCGCCCACCGCGGCGGTCGCCATCGCCTGCACCGGTTGCCGCACCGTGGTCAACGGCGGGGCGGTGAAGGCGATCAGTGGGGAGTCGTCGAAGCCGACGACGGAGAGCCGGCCGGGGACGTCGAGGCCCCGCTGACGGGCCGCGCGCACCGCACCCAGCGCCATCAGGTCGCTGCCGCAGACGATGCCGGTGCAGCCGTCGTCCAGCAGGGCCGAGGTCGCGGCGTGGCCGCCCTCGACGCTGAACAGGGTGTGCCGGACGAGCCGTTCGACCCCCCGCCTCGACAGGCCGAACGCCTCCTCCAGGGCTGCCGTGAAGCCCTCCGCCTTGCGGCGGGAGGGCACATAGCGAGCCGGGCCGACCGCCAGCCCGATCCGCTCATGACCCAGTTCGACGAGGTGACGGACGGCCATCCGGGCCGCGGCGCGGTCGTCGGGCGAGACGCAGGGGGCGTCGACCCGCTCGTTGTAGCCGTTGATCAGGACGTAGGGCACGCCCCGGGACGTGAGCCGGGTGTAACGGGAGGGATCGGCGGCGCTGTCGGCGTGCAGGCCGGACAGGAAGACGATGCCGGTGACACCCCGCTCCTCCAACTGCTCGACGAGCTCGTCCTCGGTGGCGCCGCCCGGCATCTGGGTGCACAGCACCGGCGTGTAGCCGTGGCCGGCCAGGCACTGCTCGATGATCTGGGCGAAGGCCGGGAAGATCGGATTGATCAACTCCGGGATGACCAGGCCGACCAGGCCGGCGCTCCGCCGGCGCAGCCGGACCGGGCGTTCGTAGCCGAGGACGTCGAGCGCGGCGAGCACCCGCTGCCGGGTCCCCGCCGCCACGCCCGCGCGGCCGTTGAGGACACGGCTGGCGGTCGCCTCGCTGACGCCCGCCTGGACGGCGATATCGGAGAGCCGCGGGGCGGCTCGGGGGATCGGTCGGGTCACTCCTCCCACCAGATCGTGGTGTCAGCCGAGATTTCACGAAGTTCAGAAACTTCGGGATTTCCGGGAACTTCCAAGTCGCGGGGGGCGTTGGACGGTTGACGGGTCGGCGAGCTGGACACACCGGTCGAGCCGGACACACCGGTCGAGTCGGAGAGAAGAGAGGAGACGGGAGATGACGAGGACGAGCGGGACGAGCGGTGCGAGGGGCCCGAGGGGGGCACAGGAGAGGAGGCCGACGCCGACACCACATCCGCATCCGCATCCACATCCGCGTCCAGGCCGAACGGCACCTGCGACGACAGGAGTTGACGGACGGGCGGCAGAGACAGCCGGACGGTCTCCGCCGTGGTGTTCACGGTGCAGATCAGTCCGCCGGGGCGGCGGAAGGCCAGCACGCCATCCGGGGCGGGCAGCCACTCGATCGCCTCCCCCGCGCCGAGGCCGGGGTGGGCGCGGCGCAGGGCCAGCGCGCTGCGGTACAGCTCCAGGGTGGAGGCCGGGTCGCCGGTCTGGGCCTCGACGGTGAGCGCGGCCCAGTCGTCGGGCTGGGGCAGCCAGACCTCGCCGGCGCCGAAGTCGTACGGGGGCCGGGTGCCGCTCCAGGGAAGCGGCACGCGGCAGCCGTCGCGCAGGCCGTCCTGCCCGTTGGCGCGGAAGAAGGACGGGTCCTGGCGGGCCTCGTCGGGGAGATCGGTGACCTCCGGCAGTCCCAACTCCTCGCCCTGGTAGAGGTAGGCCGAGCCCGGCAGCGCCAGCATCAGCAGGGTGGCGGCGCGGGCGCGGTCCAGGCCACCACCGAGGCGGGTGCGGTGGCGCACCACGTCGTGGTTGGAGAGGACCCAGGTGGCCGGCGCGCCGACGGCACGCAGGGCGGTGAGGGAGGTGTCGATGGTGGTGCGGAGATCGCCGGCATCCCAAGCAGTGTTCAGGTAGTGGAAGTTGAAGCCCTGGTGCAGCTCGTCCGGGCGGACGTAGAGCGCCAGCCGCTCGACGGAGGGGGCCCAGGCTTCGGCGACGCCGATCCGCTGCCCGGGGTACTCGTCGAGGATCGCGCGCCAGGAGCGGTAGATGGCGTGCACGCCGTCCTGGTCGAAGAAGGGGAGGACCTGTGAGCCGATGAGGCGGGCCTGTTCGCCGCGGCCGATGTCGGGCAGGCCGGGCGCCTTGACCATGCCGTGGGCGACGTCGACGCGGAAGCCGTCCACGCCCAGGTCGAGCCAGAAACGGAGGATGGAGCGGAACTCGTCCTGGACGGCGGGGTGGTCCCAGTTGAGGTCCGGCTGTTCGGGAGCGAAGAGGTGGAGGTACCACTCGCCGTCGGGGAGGCGGGTCCAGGCCGGGCCGCCGAAGACGGACTCCCAGTCGTTGGGCGGGAGTTCGCCGTCGCGGCCGCGGCCCGGGTGGAAGTGGAAGCGTGCACGGTGGACCGAACCGGGGCCCTCGGCGAGGGCGCGGCGGAACCACGGGTGCTGGTCGGAGCAGTGATTGGGGACGATGTCGATGATGACGCGAAGACCGAGGCGGTGGGCCTCGTGGAGGACGGCCTCGGCGTCGGCCAGGGTGCCGAAGAGCGGGTCGATGGCCCGGTAGTCGGCGACGTCGTAGCCGGCGTCGGCCTGTGGGGAGGCGTAGAAGGGGCTCAACCAGACCGCGTCCACGCCCAGATCGCGCAGGTGGCAGAGTCGACTGCGGATGCCGGGCAGGTCTCCCATGCCGTCGCCGTTGCCGTCGGCGAAGCTGCGTGGGTAGATCTGGTAGATCACCGCGTCGCGCCACCAGTCAGTGTCCGACGGGACCATTGATTTCGGCGAAGTCGGCGAAGTCGACGAGACCAATGAAACCGATGGAGCCGACGGAGCCGGCCGACCCGGCCGCGAAGTGGCCCTGGTGGCACGGGTGTTGTTGCCCGGCTCCGGGTGCCCGGCGGGAGTGGTGTCGGGTGGGGCGATGTGCTGTCGGGTCATGTCATCCCTTGGTGGTGCCGGCGGTCAGTCCGGAGACGAGGTGACGTTGGGCGAAGGCGAAGACCAGCGCGGCCGGTACGGCGATGAGCACGGCGGCGGCGGTCATCGAACCCCAGTCGTTGGTGTACTGGTTGACGAAGGTCTGCAGCCCGCCGGCGAGGGTGAGGTTCTCCTCGCCGGTCATGAAGGCGGAGGCGTAGGCGACCTCGGCCCAGGCCGTGACGAAGGTGTAGAAGCCGGTGACGGCGAGGCCGGGACGGGCGAGCGGGAGGACCAACCGCCAGAAGGTGCCGAAGGGGTTGAGGCCGTCGACCCGGCCCGCCTCGTCGATCTCCACCGGGATGGTGTCGAAGAAGCCCTTCATCATCCAGGCGCAGAACGGCACGGCGATGGTGAGGTAGGTGAGGACGAGCCCGGCCGGCTGGTTGAGCAGGCCGAGGGAGGCGAACAGGTTGTAGAGCGGAACGATCAGCACGGCGACCGGGAACATCTGGGTGATCAGCAGCAGCCACATCAGCGGGCGCATGCCGGGGAAGCGGAAGCGGCTGACGGCGTAGCCGGTGGTGGCGGCGATGAACACCCCGAGGACGGTGGTCAGTCCGACGACGACCACGGAGTTGCCGAACCAGGTGAGGAAGGTGGTACCGGTCAGGACGTGGGTGTAGTTGGCGAGCGTGAAGTGGGAGACGAGGCCGGTGGTGAAGGCGTCGTTGGTGGGTTTGAAGGAGGTGATCAGCAGCCACACCGGCGGGAAGACCGCGACGACCGTCGCCGACAACAGCGCCAGATGCAGCCCGACGGAGGCCAACGGATGCCGCTCGGAACGAGAACGAGGACGAGAACGAGCCCCAGAACGAGAGCCAGAGCGAGAGCCAGAGCGAGAGCTGGGAGGAGAAGCGGGACGAGAGTCGGGGCGCGCCACGTTCACCACACCTCTCCCTGTTTGCGCAGCGTTCGTCGGTAGCCGACGGCGACGAGGGCGAGGAGGGCGAGGATGACCACGCCCCAGGTGGCGGAGGCGGAGAAGTTGCGGGGGCTGTCGACGAAGGAGAGCCGGTAGGCGTAGGTCACCAGGATCTCGGTGGCGTCGCCGGGTCCGCCCCTGGTGAGCAGGAAGATCACCGGGAACATGTTGAACGTCCAGATGGTGGAGAGCAGGAGCACCGTGCTGCTCACCGCGCGCAGGCCGGGCGCGGTGATGTGGCGGAAGCGCTGCCAGGCGCCGGCGCCGTCCATCTCGGCGGCCTCGTAGAGCTCGCCGGGGATCGACTGGAGCCCGCCGAGGAGGGCGACGAGCATGAAGGGCACGCCCAGCCAGACGTTGACCGCGATCACCGAGAGCTTGGCCCAGGTCGGGTCGTTGAGCCAGGGCACGCCGTCGATGCCGCCGCCGGCCAGCACCTTGTTGAGCAGACCGTTCTTCTCGTTGTAGAGCATCCGCCAGGTGAAGACGGAGACGAAGGCGGGGATGGCCCAGGGCAGGATCAGCGCCAGGCGGTAGACGGTGCGGCCGCGCAGCCGGCGGTTGAGCAGGGTGGCCAGCGCCAGGCCGATCAGGAAGGTGAGCGTGACGCAGGCGAGGGTCCAGGTCACGGTCCAGCCCAGCCGGCCCCAGAAGACGCCGTCGGTCAGCACCGCGCGGTAGTTGGCCAGACCGGTGAAGTGATAGGTGGCGGGGAGGTGGTTCATGCCGATCGAGCGCTCGACGTTGGCCTCGTTGGCGTCGGTCAGGGAGAGGTACAGGCCGCGGACGAGGGGGATCCCGATGATGACGCCGACGACGAGGACGACCGGGGCGGCCATCGTCCAGGCGTACCAGTGAGTGGCGAGCGCCCGGCGGAGGCGGGCGGTGAGCGTCACGTGTAGTCCTTGAGCAGCTTCCGGTAGGCGTCCCCGACGGACTTGGCGGCCTGCTCGGGCGTGGCGGCGCCGGTGAGGACCTTGTTCATCTGGACCTTGAGCGGCTCGAAGAGGGAGTTGCCCTCGGCGATCCAGGGGCGTTGGACGGCACCGTCGACGGCGGGCTTAAAGAAGGCGACCATCTCGTTGTGCTTGACGGACGGGGCGTTGTAGACGGACTTGCGGGTGGGCAGCAGGCTGAGCCGCTCGGTGGTCTGCTGCTGGACCTTGGCGGAGCTCATGTACTTCACGAAGGCGTAGGCGGCGTTGAGGTTCTTGCTGCCGGCGTAGACGGAGAGGTCCCAACCGCCCTGCGGGGAGCCCTTGGCGGTGGATCCGCCGGGGACGGGGGCGACGCCGAGGTTGCCCTTGTCCGCGAACGCCTTGCCGGCGCGGGCGCCCTCGATGTCCCAGGGGCCGTCGATCGCCATCGCGACGGTGCCGTCCTTGAGGGCCTTGAGCTGGTTCTCCTGGCCGTCGGTGGCGTCGGTGACGGCGGCCTTGGAGTCCACGAGTTGCTTGAGGGTGCGGAAGGCGCGGACCCCGGCGGCGTTGTCGATGGTGACCTTCTTGTGGGCCGCGTCGACCATGTCGCCGCCCTCGCCGTAGAGGTAGGGCAGGAACCAGTAGGGGTCGTCGCCACGCAGGTAGAGGGCGGTGGCGCCGGTCTTCGCCTTGATCTTCGCGGCCGCGGCGCCGAGTTCGGCGAAGGTCCTGGGAACGGGGACGCCGGCGTCGGCCAGCAGCTTCTTGTTGTAGAAGAGCGCGAGGGTGTCGATCACCTGGGGCGCGGCGTAGGTGCGGCCGCCGAACTTGGTGGAGCCGACGGCCTGCGGGAGGTAGTCGGCGGTGTCGGCCAGGGCCGGGGTGCCGTCGAGCGGGGCGAGGTAGCCGAGGTTGGCGAAGTCGGCGACCCAGGCGACGTCGGTGCGCATCACGTCGGGGGCGCCGGCGCCGCCGCCCGCGGCGTTCTTGAACTTGGCGTTGGCGTCGCCGAACGGGACGTTCACATAGGCGACGTGGACCTTGGGGTGCTCCTTCTGGAACCCTTCGGCCAGTTTCCGGTAGGTGGCCTTCTCGGCGTCGTTGGAGGTGTCCCAGAAGGTCACGGTTCCGGCCAGTTCACCGCCGGTCGTGCCGCCGCCGTCGCCCCCGCCCCCGCATCCCGTCGCCGCCAGTGCCAGGCCCGTCACCAGCGCGGTGGCGAGCGCGCCACGTATGCCACACCGCATCTGAACTCCTTAGGGGAAAGCCTCGGTTGGCGGTCTGGAACGTAACAGCGCCGCAAACAATCCGAAAGATGTTGCGAGAGTTTTCTGCAAGAATTCCGAAAGCCGCTGCAGTGCCCTGGCTGGAACCGGACGCCCCGGGGCCCCCGCGCACCGTCACCCGCCGCCCGCCCGCGCGTTGACTTCCGTGGAAGCACTTCGCCTCATGACCTGACAGGGACGGCAGATGACCCAGGAGCTCACTTCCCCCAGCCCCGCCCCCCAGGCCGCCGGACCCGACGGAGCCCGGGGGTGGTGGCGTGACGCCGTCATCTACCAGGTCTACGTCCGCTCCTTCGCCGACAGCGACGGCGACGGCATCGGCGATCTGCGCGGGGTGCGCGACCGGCTCCCCCACCTCAAGGAGCTGGGCGTGGACGCCGTCTGGCTCACCCCGTTCTACGCCTCGCCGCAGGCCGACGGCGGCTACGACGTCGCCGACTACCGCGCCGTCGACCCGTTGTTCGGCACCCTCGCGGACGCCGGCGACCTCATCGGCACCGCCCACGACCTGGGCCTGCGGGTGATCGTCGACGTGGTTCCCAACCACACCTCCGACCGGCACCCGTGGTTCACGGACCCCGAACTCGCCCGGCAGCGCTACGTCTTCCGCCCCGGCAAGGGCGCGCACGGCGAACTCCCGCCCAACGACTGGGAGTCCGTCTTCGGCGGCCCGGCCTGGACCCGCACCGACCGCGGCGACTGGTACCTGCACCTCTTCGCCCCCGAACAGCCCGACCTGGACTGGGAACGGCCCGAGGTCCACGAGGAGTTCGCCGCCATCCTGCGCTTCTGGCTGGAGCTGGGCGTGGACGGCTTCCGCGTCGACGTCGCCCACGGCATGATCAAGGCGCCCGGCCTGCCCGACATCGGCCACGGCGAACAGGCCCGCCTCATCGGCTCACAGGTCCTCCCCTTCTTCGACCAGGACGGCGTGCACGCCATCCACCGCACCTGGCGCCGGCTCCTGGACGAGCACACCGAGACCAGCGGTCGGGAGGTGATCGGGGTCGCCGAGGCATGGGCGCCCAGCGTCGAGCGGCTGGCCCTCTACGTCCGCCCGGACGAGCTCCACCAGGCGTTCAACTTCCAGTTCCTGAACACCCCGTGGGAGGTCGCGGCGCTGCGCGAGGTCATCGACTCCTCGCTGGCCGCCACCGTCGCCGTCGGCGCGCCCACCACCTGGGTGCTCTCCAACCACGACGTCGTCCGGCACACCACCCGCCTCGGCGGCCTCGCCCGGGCCCGCGCCGCCACCCTGCTGATGCTGGCGCTGCCCGGCTCCGCCTACCTCTACCAGGGCGAGGAGTTGGGACTGCCGGAGGTCGTCGACCTGCCGGCCGAGGCGCGCCAGGACCCGGCGTTCTTCCGCGGCCGGCTCGCCGGCGACGGGTCGGAGGCGGTCGGCGCCTCCGGCACCAGCGGCCAGGACGGGTTCCGGGACGGCTGCCGGGTGCCGCTCCCCTGGTCCGGCGAGCTGCCGTCGTACGGCTTCGGGCCGGGCGGGAGTTGGCTGCCGCAGCCGGCCGACTGGGGCCGGCTGAGCGTGGCGGCGCAGACCGGCGACCCGGCCTCCACGTTGGAGCTCTACCGCAGCGCGCTGGCGCTGCGCCGCCGGCTGCCGGGGCTGGGCGACGGGGAGATGGCCTGGCAGCCGGCCCCCGCAGGGGTGTTGGCGTTCCGCCGCTCCGGGATGCTGTGCGCGGTCAACACCCTCGACCGCGACGTGGAGGTGCCGGTGCCCGGTGAACTCCTGCTCGCCAGCGCGCCGGTGGCGGCCGACGGCGGCTCGGCGGTGCTGCCCGGGGACAGCTGTACCTGGTGGGCAATCTGAGATGCGCCCGGTACAGTCCAGTGCCATGACCGCGCGGCTGGCCGATATCGCAGCACAGGCGGGTGTCAGCGAGGCCACCGTCAGCCGGGTTCTCAACGGGAAGCCCGGCGTCTCCGCCACCACCCGCCAGTCGGTGCTGGCCGCCCTCGACGTGCTGGGCTACGAGCGGCCGGTGCGGCTGCGGCGGCGCAGCGCGGGCCTGGTCGGGTTGATCACCCCGGAGCTGGAGAACCCGATCTTCCCGGCCTTCGCCCAGGTCATCGGGCAGGCGCTGACCCGGCAGGGATACACCCCGGTGCTGGCCACCCAGACCCCGGGCGGCTCCACCGAGGACGAGCTGACCGAGATGCTGGTGGACCGCGGGGTGGCCGGCATCATCTTCGTCTCCGGGCTGCACGCCGACACCGACGCCGACATGGCGCGCTATGCGCGGCTGCGCGGCCAGGGCGTGCCGTTCGTCCTCATCAACGGCTTCTCCGACCAGGTGCGGGCGCCCTTCGTCTCCCCCGACGACCGGACCGCGGTGGAGCTGGCGGTGACCCATCTCACCGCGCTGGGGCACCGGCGGATCGGGCTGGCGCTCGGGCCGAAGCGGTTCGTGCCGGTCCAGCGGAAGATCGACGGGTTCCTGGCCTGCGTCGAGGAGCAGCTCGGCCTGGACCGGGCCGCGGCGGAGCCGTTCATCCAGCACTCCCTCTTCACCCTGGAGGGCGGCCAGGCCGCGGCGGGCACGCTGATCGAGCGCGGGGTGACGGCGATCGTGTGCGCCAGCGACATGATGGCGCTGGGCGCGATCCGGGCGGCCCGGCAGCGCGGGTTGGACGTGCCACGGGAGATGTCCGTGGTGGGCTTCGACGACTCCCCCCTGATCGCCTTCACCGATCCGCCGTTGACGACGATCCGGCAGCCGGTGCCGGCCATGGGGCAGGCGGCGGTGCGGGCGCTGTTGGAGGAGATCGGGGGCACCCCGGCGCCGCACACCGAGTTCGTCTTCCATCCCGAGCTGGTGGTCCGGGGCTCGACGGCGTCGGCGCCGAAGGCGGCCCCCGGGGCGAAGCCGGCACCGGGGGCGGCGAAGGTGCCCCGCCCGGCGCGGGCCTCCCGGTAGGGACGGGGCCCGCCGGACGCACGACGCTGTCCCCCGGGTCGTCCCCTAGGGGATGCCCCCTCCTCCTGAGGTGCGATACGGGGTGTTGCTGACCCCACCAGAGGCTGATCGGCCACTGATCCCTTTCTGGCAGACTGTCTGCCTATGGGTGAAGCGCACGTGAGGACTCTGGACGACCTGTCAGCCGCCCCGCCGACCAGCGGGGAGCGGGCGGATCGTCCGGCGGAGAAGGGCCGGCTGGCCCGGTTCAGAACCCCGCGCTCGCCCCGGCTCTGGTTCGAGATCCTCCTGATCGCGGTCAGTTACTGCGTCTACTCCATGATCCGCAACGCGGTCCCGGAGCAGAAGGCGCAGGCGCTGCGGAACGCCGACTGGATCTGGCGGGCCGAGCACTCCCTGGGCATCGCCGTCGAGCACACCGTCAACCACGCCGTGAATTCGGTCACCTGGCTGATCGTGTCGATGAACTACTACTACGCGACGCTGCACTTCATCATGACGATCGGGGTGCTGGTGTGGCTCTACCGCTGGCATCCCGGGCGGTACGCGGCGGCCCGGCTGGCGCTCTTCGCGACCACCGGCGTCGCGCTGATCGGTTACTACTTCTACCCGTTGGCGCCGCCCCGGCTGATGCCGGACGGCGGCTTCGTGGACACCGTCATCGAGCACGGCACCTGGGGCTCGATGGCGTCCGGGAACCTCGCGTCGATGTCCAACCAGTACGCCGCGATGCCGTCGATGCACATCGGCTGGTCGCTGTGGTGCGGCCTCACCATCGCGCTGCTGGCGAAGCCGGTGTGGGCCAGGGCGCTGGGCCTGCTGTACCCGGCCACGACGCTGACGGTGATCGTCTCCACCGCCAACCACTTCTGGCTGGACGCGTTGGGCGGGGTGCTGTGCCTGGCGTTCGGCTATGCGCTGGCGTACGCGTGGTACGGACGACTGCCGCACCGGCTGGCACGGTACGCGGGGGTGGCGAAGGTGAAGGTGCCGAGGCCGCTCAAGGCGTGAGCGGTGCGCGGGGGTGATCCCGCGCACCGGGCGGCGGCGGGCCGCGGGCGCTCCCGATTCCGGGCGCCCGCGGCCCGCCGTCGTTGGTGGGCGGACGTCGACGGTCGCGTAGTGCGGTCGCCCGTGGTCAGAGCGTGGCGCGGTGGGTGAGGTGCCCGCCGGTAACGGTCAGGCGGACGGGGGCGGTGGCCACCTCGTCGGCGGGGGCGGTGACCGGGTCGACGGCGAGCGCGGTCACGTCGGCGCGGAAGCCGGGCGCGATCCGGCCGGCCTCGGCCTCCTCGCCGGCGGCGAGCGCGGCGTGCGCGGTCAGGCCCTCCAGCGCCTGCAGTCCGGTCAGTGCCTGGCCGGGGGTGACCGGCGCGACCTCGGGGCGGCCCGCGGGGCGCCGCAGCCGGGCGGTGGCCAGCACCTGGCGGGGGTCATGGTGGGCGATCGGCCAGTCGGAGCCGAGGACCAGGACGGCGCCGGCGTCCCGCAGGTCGCGGCAGCGCCAGGCGCGTCCGGCCCGCTCGGCGCCGACCCGTCGGGACCAGGCGTCGGTGTGGTCGGCGCGGGTGTAGTGGGTGTGGGTGGGCTGCATGGAGGCGACCACGCCGAGCCGGGCGAAGCGCGGGAGTTGGGCGTCGGGGACGGTCTCGATGTGCTCGATGCGGTGGCGGTACCGGGCGCCGGGCCGGGGGTCGCCGAGCAGTTCCACCGTGTCCAGGACGTGGCGGACCGCGGCGTCGCCGATGGCGTGGGTGGCGGTGCGCACCCCGGCCCGGTCGAGGTGGTGGACGGCGTGGGTGTAGGCGGCGGGGTCGGGCCAGAACGCGTCGGTGCCCTGGCCGTGGCAGTCGGGCCGCTCCAGCCAGGCCGTGCCGCCCTCGACGGTGCCGTCCATGAAGAACTTCACCCCGCCGATCCGCCAGTGCCGGCCGGCCCGGCGCTGGAGCGCGACCAGGTGGTCCAGGCCGTCGGCGTCGATGCCGGGCATGCACCAGGGGGCGAGCCGCAGCCGGACCGGGAGGTGGCCGTCCGCCTCGATGCCGGCGAGGAGTTCCGGCGCGTCCGCGTCCTCCATGTCCATGACGTGGGCGCCGGTGAGGCCGGCCGCGGCCATCTCCCGCAGCAGGCCCAGCAGTCGGAGCCGGCGGTGGGCGGACGAGGGGCGCGGCATGGCGGGCAGCACCAGGTTCATCGCGGCGTGCTCGACGAGGTGCCCGGTGGGGCGTCCGGCGTCGTCGCAGACCACGCTGGCGCGCTGGGCGAAGTCCCGCGGCCCGGTGATCCCGGCGGCCTGCAGCGCCCGGCCGCTGGCCAGCGCCGAGTGGCCGTCGTAGAGGCGCAGGAAGGCGGGGGCGCCGCCGAGCGCGTCCTCGATCAGGTCGCGGTGGACGGGATGGTCGCCGAAGGCGTTGTGGTCCAGGCCCCAGCCGGTGAGCCAGCCGCCCCGGGGCGATTTCCGTACCGCGGCGGCGAGTTCGGCGCGCAGTCCGGCGAGGTCGCGGACGGCGGTCAGGTCGAGTCCGGTGGCCATCTCGACGCCCCACAGGGGGTGGCTGTGGCCGTCGGTGAGGCCGGGGACGAGGGTGGCACCGGCCAGGTCGATGACCTCGGTGGCGGCGCCGCGCCAGTGCCGTACGTCCGCCGCGTCGCCGACCGCGGCGATCCGCCCGTCCTTGAGGGCGACGGCCTCGGCCCGGGGGCGGGCCGGGTCCAGGGTGCGGACCCGGGCGCCGACCAGGATGGTGTCGGCGGCGGCGAGCGGGGCGCGGGACGGGCTGGGCGGCACGGTAACTCCTCGGTGCGGGGCGGATGGTGGGGCCGGGCGGGGTCGCCGGTCAGCCGCGGGCGGCGGCCTCTTCGGGCGGGGCGTCGGAGGGGTCCGGGGCGGCCGGCTCGGCCCGTTCCTCGTCGGGATCGGCGGCGAAGCCCGCGTAGACGGCGGGGCGGGTGCGGCGGACCCGGCGGGCCAGCAGCAGACCGGCGGCGAAGGCGGCCGGGACGATCAGGACGAGGACGACGTTGGTGCCGAGGTCCGCGCCGGTCAGGCTGTCGATCTTGGAGATGACCAGCCAGAGGGCACCGCACATCAGCACCGCGGCGAGCAGCGGCGCGACCTTGGTGCGCAGCGCCCCCTCCTGGTGCCGGATGCGCCGGAAGTACAGCAGCACGGCCACCGCGGTGAGCACCTGGAGCGCCATCAGGCCCAGGATCCCGGGGGTGTTCATCCACAGCAGCAGTTGGGTGTAGGGGTCGGCGCCGGCCAGCGCGAAGCCCACGATGACCAGGACGGCGAGGACGCTCTGCACCACGCCGGCGACGTACGGCGAGCGGTGCCGCGGGTGGACCCGGCCGAGGGCGGCGGGCAGCACGCCCTCCTCCGCCATGGCCAGGCCGTAGCGGTTGATGGCGTTGTGGAAGGCGAGTTGGGAGGCGACGATGCTGGTGACGATGAACAGGTGCATCAGGCCGGTGGCCCAGCTGCCGACGTAGTGGGTGGTGGCGGTGAAGAAGAGGCCCGCGGGGTCCTCCGCGGCGGCCTGGAGGATCCGGTCGGAGCCGTACGCCTGGATGATGATCCAGATGGTGAAGGCGTAGAAGACGCCGAGGAAGGCGACCGCGATGTAGGTGGCGCGCGGGATGGTGCGGCGGGGGTTGCGGGCCTCGCGGCGGTAGATGGCGGTGGACTCGAAGCCGGTGAAGGCGGCGAAGGCGAAGGCCAGCACCGCACCGGTGCCGGGGACGAGGACCGCCTCCGGGGTGAAGGAGTCCAGCGTCAGGCCGTCGGCGCCGCCCTGCAGCAGGACGCCGCCGGCGAGCAGCAGGAGGATGCCGGTCTCGGCGACCAGCAGCACGCCGAGCACCTTGGCGCCGAAGGTGATGCTGCGGTACCCGAGGTACCAGATGACCACGACGCCGACGAGCGCGATCAGCGGCCAGGGGACGTGCACGCCCCAGAACGCCTGGAGGGCCTCCTGGGTGGCGGTGGCGAGCAGGCCGTAGACGCCGATCTGCATGCCGTTGTAGGCGAGCAGGGCCACGGTGGCGGCGCCGAAGCCGGCCGGGCGGCCCAGGCCCCGGGTGATGAAGGCGTAGAAGCCGCCGCCGTTGCGCACGTGCCGGGCCATGGTGGTGAAGCCCACCGCGAACAGGGCGAGGGTGGCGCCGGCCAGGGCGTAGCCGACCGGGGCGCCGACGCCGCCGGCGCCGAGCGCGATCGGGGAGGTGCCGGCCATGACCGTGAGCGGGGCGGCGGCGGAGATGACGAAGAAGGCGATGTCGGCGACGCCGAGGGTGCCGCGGCGCAGCGTGGCACCCTCGGCGTCGGTCGGGGGTGGCGTGGCCCCGTTGTGGGACGCGGAATCTACGGCCATGGCTCGGTTGCCCTTCTGCGACCGGAGGGGAGAGGGGGAGCGGCCGTGCGCGTACGGGGTGTGACGGCGAGGTGACCGCGGAAAGAGGGAGAAACCTATAGCCTTTTGGTTTATGGACCGTACCCCGCGCCGTACGATTCCGGAAGACCCCCCAATGGGGTCTTTTGTCGGGAGGGGGCACCATGGGGCGGCCGCACAAGGCCCTGTTGGACCGGGCACGAATCGGCGAGACCGCGCTCCAACTCGTCGACGAGAAGGGCGACTTCAGCATCCCGGAGGTGGCCCGGCGGCTCGGCGCGCAGACCGCTTCGGTATACCACCACGTGGACGGCCGGGCCGGGGTGATCGAGCTGCTGCGGGAGCGGGTCGCCGAGGCGATGGACCCCGACACCCTGCGCGACGCTCCCTGGGACGAGGCGCTCGCCGCCTGGGCGCGCTCCTACCGCGCCGCGTTCGCCGCCCACCCGCGGACCATCCCGATGCTGATGACCGCGCCGGTCCGCGCACCGCGGGCGCTCGCCCAGTACGACCAGGTGGCCGGGCTGCTGCTGGACGCCGGCTTCGCACCCGGGGCGGTGCTGGCGGTGATCACCGGCCTGGACAACCTCGTGCTGGGCTCGGCGCTGGACATGGCGGCGCCGGAGCGGATGTGGGAGGCCGCCGGCGCGGCCGACGCGCCGCGGCTGGCCGCGGCCCAGGACGCCGCGGGACCGGACCGCGCCGACACCGCCTTCGAACTCACCCTCGCCGGCTACCTGGCGCACCTCCGGGCGCTGCGCGCCGACGGCACGACCGCGCCGTAGCCCCTGGGGCCTCCGGCCCTACCCCCCGTAGAACAGCTCCTCCACCACGGCGCGGGCCCGCCGGGTGGTCCGCCGGTAGTCATCGACCATGTCCCCGACGTGCCCCTCCTCGTAGCCCAAGTAGCGGCCGACGGCGGCCAGTTCACGACCGTCCGCGGGGAAGGTGTCCCCGGGCCGGCCGCGCACCAGCATCACCGCGTTGCGCACCCGGGCCGCCAAAACCCACGCCTCGTCCAGCGTCCGGGCCTCGTCGGTGCCGAGCAGCCCGGCGGCGTGCGCGGCGGCCAGCGCGTCCCGGGTCCGGGTGGTGCGCAGCCCCGGCAGCTCCCAGCCGTGCCGCAACTGCATCAGCTGGACCGTCCACTCCACATCGCTCAGGCCGCCGCGGCCCAACTTGGCGTGCGTGGTGGGGTCCGCGCCCCGGGGCAGCCGCTCGGACTCCATCCGGGCCTTGAGCCGGCGGATCTCCCGGACCGCGTCCTCGCCCAGGCCCTCGGCCGGGTAGCGCAGCGGGTCGATCAGCTCGACGAACCGCTCCCCCAGCTCCGCGTCGCCGGCCACCGGCTCGGCACGCAGCAGCGCCTGCGCCTCCCACACCAGCGCCCAGCGCCGGTAGTACGCCGCGTACGAGGCCAGCGTGCGCACCAGCGGGCCGGACTTGCCCTCCGGGCGCAGGTCCGCGTCGATCGGCAACGGCGGGTCGGTGGAGGGGAGTTGGAGCAGCCGGCGCATCTCGTTGGCGACCGCGTGGGCGGCCTTGGCGGCCTCCTGCTCGTCGGCGCCCTCGCGCGGCTCGTGGACGAAGAGCACATCGGCGTCCGAGCCGTAGCTCAGCTCGTGGCCGCCGAAGCGGCCCATGCCGATCACCGTGAACCGGGTGGGCAGGGTGTCGCCCCACTGCGCGCGGACCGCGGCCCGCAGGGCGCCGGCGAGGGTGGCGGCGTTGACGTCGGAGACCGCCGAGCCGACCGTGTCGACGGCGTGGCCGTGGTCGCTGTCGGCCGGGCTGGACTCGGTGCCGAGCGCGCCGATGACGTCCGCCGCGGCGGTGCGGAACAGCTCCCGGCGGCGCACCCCGCGGGCCGCCGCCACCGCCGCCTCGGCGCCGTCCGCGCGGCCGACCGCGGCCAGCACCTCCTGCTCCAGGGCGGCCCGGCCGCGCGGCTGGAGCCCGTCGGCGGCGCCCAGCAGGGCGACCGCCTCGGGGGCGCGCAGCAGCAGGTCCGGGGCGAGTCGGCCGGCGGACAGCACCCGGGCGAGGTTCTCCGCCGCGGCGCCCTCGTCGCGCAGCAGCCGCAGGTACCAGGGGGTCTTGCCGAGCGCGTCGGAGACCTTGCGGAAGTTCAGCAGTCCGGCGTCCGGGTCGGCGGAGTCGGCGAACCAGCCCAACAGCACCGGCAGCAGCGTCCGTTGGATGGCCGCCTTGCGGGTCACCCCGGACGCCAGCGCCTCCAGGTGTCGCAGCGCGGCGACCGGGTCGGCGTAGCCGAGGGCCTCCAGGCGGTGCCCGGCGGCCTTCGCCGACAGCCGGGCCTCGCCGACCTCCAGGTGGGCGACGGCGTCCAGCAGCGGCCGGTAGAACAGCTTCTCGTGCAGCCGGCGCACCTCGCGGGCGTGCCACTTCCACTCCCGGCGCAACGACTCCACCGGCTCGGTGCGCAGCCCCAACGACCGGGCCAGGCGCCGCAGTTCGGACTCGTCCTCCGGCATCAGGTGGGTGCGGCGCAGCCGGAACAACTGGATCCGGTGCTCCAGGGTGCGCAGGAAGCGGTAGGCGGCGTCCAGCGCGGCGGCGTCCTGGCGGCCCACGTAGCCGCCGGCAGCGAGCGCCGCCAGGGCGTCCAGGGTGGTGGCGCTGCGCAGCGTGGCATCGGTGCGGCCGTGCACCAACTGCAGGAGCTGGACGGCGAATTCGACGTCCCGCAGGCCCCCGGGGCCCAGCTTGAGCTCCCGGTCCACCTGGGCGACGGGGATGTTCGCCACCACCCGGCGGCGCATCTGGCGGACGTCGGCGACGAAGTTCTCCCGCTCGGCGACGTCCCACACCATCGGCGCCAGCGCGTCGACGTACTCCTGGCCCAGCGCCAGGTCGCCGGCCATCGGACGCGCCTTGAGCAGCGCCTGGAACTCCCAGGTCTTGGCCCATCGTTGGTAGTAGGCGAGGTGGCTGGTCAGGGTGCGCACCAGCGGGCCGTTGCGGCCCTCGGGGCGCAGGTTGGCGTCCACCGGCCAGATGGTGCCCTCGATGGTGCTGTCCGAGCACAGCCGCATCATCCGGGAGGCGAGCCGGGTCGCGGCCTGCAGCGCCTTGGCCTCCTCGGCGCCCTCCCGCGGCTCGGCGACGTAGATGACGTCCACGTCGGAGACGTAGTTGAGCTCCCGGCCGCCGCACTTGCCCATACCGATGACGGCCAGCCGGCACTGGGCGGCGTCGCCGGGCTGCTCCTCGTAGGCGATCTCCAGCGCGGCGCGGACGGTGGCGGTGGCCAGGTCGGCGAGCTCGGCCGCGGTCTCGGCGACGTCGATGGTGCCGCACACGTCGCGGGCCGCGATGCCCAACAGGCAACGGCGGTAGGCGACCCGCAGCGCGTCCGCGCGCGGCCGGTCGGCGCCCGGCCCGTCCCAGATGCCGTCCGCCAGCGCCTGCTCGAACTCCGGGGTGGTGGGGTGCAGATCGACCGATTCGTAGGTGACCAGCGACCGCCACTCCCCCGGGTGCCGGGCCAGGTGGTCGCCGAGCGCCTCGGAGGCGCCCAGCACCCCCAACAGCCGGTCGCGCAGCGGCTTGGCGGCCGCGACGGTGGTCAGCAGCTCCTGCCGCTCCCCGGGGTCGAGCGCCTCCACCAGCCGGGCCAGGCCGCGCAGCGCCAGGTCCGGGTCGCAGGTCCCGCCGAGCGCCTCCAGCAGCACCGAGTCGTCGCGTACGGGGGCGAGTTCGGGGGCGTCGAGCAGCGTCCCGGCCGCCGAGGGGTCGGTGAAACCGTGCCTCAACAGCCGGGTGAAGGTGCTGCTCCGCCGTCCCTGCGGAGCGGGTAGTGCCATGGCGCGGCCTCTCGACGGCGGGTCGGCGCGGACCCGAGGGGGTGGTCCGGCCTCAGAGCACCGGGAGCATCTTCCGCAGCTCGAAGGCGGTGACCTCCGAACGGTACTCCTCCCACTCCTGCTTCTTGTTGCGGAGGAAGAAGTCGAAGACGTGCTCCCCCAGCGTCTCGGCCACCAGCTCGCTGCGCTCCATCAACTCGATGGCCTCGCCGAGGTTCTGCGGCAGCGGCTCGATGCCCATCGCCCGGCGCTCGGAGTCGGACAGCGCCCACACGTCGTCGTCGGCGCCGGCCGGGAGCTCGTAGCCCTCCTCGATGCCCTTCAGGCCGGCCGCGAGCAGCACCGCGTACGCCAGGTACGGGTTGGCGCCGGAGTCCACGGAGCGGACCTCGACGCGGGTGGAGCCCATCTTGCCGGGCTTGTACATCGGGACGCGGATCAGCGCGGAGCGGTTGTTGTGGCCCCAGCAGATGTAGGAGGGGGCCTCGCCGCCGGCGCCCGCGGTGCGGTTGGCGCCGCCCCAGATGCGCTTGTAGGAGTTGACCCACTGGTTGGTGACGGCGGAGATCTCGGCGGCGTGCCGGAGCAGGCCGGCGATGAACGAGCGGCCCACCTTGGAGAGTTGGTACTCGGCGCCGGACTCGTGGAAGGCGTTGCGGTCGCCCTCGAAGAGCGAGAGGTGGGTGTGCATGCCCGAACCCGGGTACTCCGAGAAGGGCTTGGGCATGAAGGTGGCCTGCACGCCCTGCTCCAGCGCGACCTGCTTCATCACCAGCCGGAAGGTCATGATGTTGTCGGCGGTGGAGAGCGCGTCGGCGTAGCGCAGGTCGATCTCCTGCTGGCCGGGGGCGCCCTCGTGGTGGCTGAACTCCACCGAGATGCCCATCGATTCCAGCATGGTGATGGCCTGCCGGCGGAAGTCCATCCCGACGTTCTGCGGGGTGTGGTCGAAGTAGCCGGAGGAGTCGCCGGGGATCGGCCGGGAGCCGTCCACCGGCTTGTCCTTGAGCAGGAAGAACTCGATCTCGGGGTGGGTGTAGAAGGTGAAGCCGAGGTCGGAGGTCTTGGCCAGGATGCGCTTGAGGACGAACCGCGGGTCGGCGTACGAGGGCGAGCCGTCGGGCATCAGGATGTCGCAGAACATCCGGGCGGTGCCGGGGGCCTCGGCGCGCCAGGGCAGGATCTGGAAGGTGCCCGGGTCCGGCTTGGCGATCATGTCGGACTCGTAGACCCGGGCGAAGCCCTCGATCGCGGAGCCGTCGAAGCCGATGCCCTCGTCGAAGGCCTGCTCCAGCTCGGCCGGGGCCACCGCGACGGATTTCAGGAAGCCCAGGACGTCGGTGAACCACAGCCGGACGAAGCGGATGTCGCGCTCTTCCAGGGTCCGGAGCACAAACTCCTGCTGCTTGTCCATGGTTCACCAATCCTTGCAGGTCATTCGGCCTGTCCACGCGGGGATCATCGCGTCGTGGCCCACCAGTATCACGTCAGGGGGTTACCGTCACATTACGCACCCTTGGCCTGAATCAGAACCGTTCTCCGTCCGCCCGCGCCAGGCATCTTCCCCGTGCGAGGCCGGCTCTGCGCGGCCGACGGCCACATTCCGTGCGGCTTGATCCAGTCTTGGAGGCGGCGTGGGGGGCCGTTGACCGGGTATTGAGCGGCCCGTTCCTTGCCCTTCCGGCGGTTCTTCCGGCGGTTGTTGCGGGCGGCGGCGCGGGGCGTCAGCGATCCGGGGTCGCCGGGTCGGCGGCGAGGTCCAGTACGGCGCGGGCGATGGCCTCCGGGGCGTCGGCCATCATCAGGTGGCCGGCCGGGGCGGCGACCGTGCAGCGGCCGCCCAACAGCTCGGCGAGCGCCCGCTGGCGGGCCAACCACCGCTGGTCGCGGGCGCCGTCCCCGCCGTCGTGGGCCGCGAGGACGGCGACCGGGACGGCGGGCAGCGGGCGGTCCGTGCGCAGCGCGGCGAGGTCGGCGGCCTGGTAGGGGTAGGTGGCGTTCTCCAGGACGCAGGCGCGCACGACCCGGCTGGTGCGGTAGCCGGCGGCCTCCCACGGGTGCGGCGGGTGGCTGCCGACCGTGGTGGCGCGCCCGATCAGTCGCCGGGTGGCGGGCCCGAGGGCGCGCGGCATCCCGGCGGCCGACAGCGCCCTGGCCACCGCGCCGGCCCACGCCGTCCGCACCGCGCGCGGCAGTCGGGGCCGCGGGTCCTCCTCGACGCTGCCGTCGACGAGGACGAGCCCGGCGCAGCGGTCCGGGTGCAGCCGGGCGAACGCCTCGGCGTGGAAGCCCGCCAGCGAGTGTCCGACGACGACGGCCGGCTCCCGGTGGCCGAGCGCGTCCAACAGCCCGGCGATCCGGTCCGCCTCGTCCGCCAGGTCGGGCGGCCCGTCGGCCGGGGCGCTCAGGCCCAGGCCGGGGCGGTCGAAGCGGACGACGGTGCGGTGCGGGACGAGCAGCGCGGCGACCGCGTCCCAGTCGAACCAGGCCATGCCGAGGCCGCCGCTGAGCACGGCGACGGGGCCGCGGCCCTCGCTCAGCACGTGCAGCGGCAGCCCGCCGACGCGCACCATCCGGCCGGGGGCGGGGCGGGGTTCTGCGGGGCGGGTCACGGGGCTCGTTCTCCTTGCGGCGGGTCCGCAGGGCGCGGCGTCGGTACGGGCGGAGGTGCGGTCCGGTCCCCGGTGTCGGAGCGGGCCAGGCAGCCGGCGAGCACGGCGAGGTAGACGGCGACCAGCAGCACCTGGAGGCGCTGGCCGACGCCGAGCGCCCAGGTCGCCCGGCCCGCGGTGAGGACGGCGATCTCGGCCATCGTCCAGGCGGTGGCGGCGAGTTCGGCCAGCACCAGCACCGGGCCGAGGCGGGCGAGCGCGGGCCACTGGCCGTACCGGCGGGCGGCGACGGTGAGCAGGACCAGCGCGGCGAGCGCGCCCAGCATGGCCAGGGTGCTGCTGACCGCGTGCGCGGTGTGGGTGGCCGGGACCAGCCCGGCGGTCTCCCGGGCGGCGCAGACCGGGTCGCTGGTGGGCGGGCAGCTCAGCGGCAGCCGGGAGTCCACCGCGGTGGCGGCGCCGAACAGGGCCAGTGCGGCCAGGCCGGCGGTCGTCCAGGGCCGCCGCCGGGTCGCGGCGAGCGCGAGCAGCGCGCCAAGGAGCACCAGCAGCCCGGCGACCAGGTCGGTGGCCCGGAACAGTCCGCCCAGCGGCTGGTCCGCGGCTGCCAGTTCGCTCACGTACGCCCGCACCGGGTCCAGACCGGTGACGATCACCAGCTCCAGCACCCAGGCGGTATAGGCGAGCGCACCGAGGAACAGCACGGCGGCGGCCGCCGTACGGGCACCGGGTGCGGGGCGGGTCGGGCGCACGGACATCCTGGTGTTCGGGTGGAAACCGACGGTTCGTCCGGAATGCCGGGTTCGCCGGGGACGGGGGAAGGCCAAGAATAGGCGGACGGTCCACGGGGCGCGGCGAGCGCGGCGCGATGGGGCACCTCCGGGGCGGGTCCCGGGAGCCCGGGTGCGCCGTGCAGGTCTCCGGCCGTCGAGAGGTGCGCGATGCGTGATCACCGCAGGGCCGCCGCCCGGCCCGGTCGCCCACCGTGCGGCCGGTGGCCGATATCCCCGGCCACCGCGCCAACCAGGCCGCACCCGACCGCCGGCTGAGTGCGCCGGAGCACTTCCCGCCACCCGCACGGCCTCCCCGACGATCCCCCGACTCGGCCCCGCCCCGGCCTCTCCGTGGCGCCCCCGTCAGGCCGGGCCGGCGGATCTCGCACCTACCGGCGTCCGCGGTCGCTCTCGCTCCCCGTCCCCCGACATCGCCACGAGGTGCTCAACTCATGGACTCTCCTTCCACACACTCCAGACGCGCTCTGCTCAGCGCGGGCATCGCGGTCGCCGGCGGCGGCCTGCTGGCCTCGTCCGCCGGTACCGCCAGCGCGACCCCACGCCCGGACGCCCCGCGCGCCCACGACCCCTCACGCGGCAGCGGCTATGTCGACCCGCGCGGCCCGGAGGTCGCCGACGTCGAGCGCCGGCGCAACGACTCCGGGCGGGTGCGCCGGCTGCACGTCGAGGCCCGGAGAGCCCGGATCGACCTCGGCAGCCTGGCCGTCGACACCTGGGTGTACGGCGACGAACTGCCGGGCAAGGAGATCCGGCTCACCGCGGGCGACACCCTGTCGATGACCTTCGTCAACCACCTCCCGCAGTCGACCACGGTGCACTGGCACGGGCTCGGACTGCGCAACGACATGGACGGCGTCCCCGACATCACCCAGCGCTCCATCAGACCCGGCGACTCCTTCCACTACCGCTTCCGGGCCCCCAACCCGGGCACCTACTGGTTCCATCCGCACGTCGGCGTCCAGCAGGACCACGGGCTCTACGGCCCACTGATCATCGACGACCCCAGGGAGCCGTTGGAATACGACCACGAGTGGGTGGTCGTCCTGGACGACTGGCTCGACGGGGTGGACGGCGCCAACCCGGACACCGTGCTGAACGAGCTCAACCACGGCCGGGGCTCCATGCACGGCAACGACGACTCCGACCACGGAGGCGGGCACGGCACCATGGCCGGACACGGATCCGACCACGGGCGCACGAACGACCACGGCGCCGGGCACAGCAACAGCAGTTCCGAGCGCCACGACCACGACGGTCGCGACAGCACGGGCGGCGAGACGAGGCCCCCCGGCTGGGGACCCGCGGTCCTGCCCACCATGGACCTCGACCGGCTCGTGCCCGACGTGGACAGCTCGCGCCTGGGCGACCTGGGCCTGGGGGTGGCGAACCAGAGCCTGCACGACGTCGGCCTGGGCGACGTGCCGCTGCCCGGCACCAGCGACCGCGCGGCCGTGCGCGCCGCGCCCGTGCCCACGTCGCGGGCGAGCCGCGGAGCGCGCCGCGACGACGGTCCGGGACACGGCGGCCACTCCGGGTCCAACCGCCTCCTGAGCGACAGCAGCCACAGCACCGTGCTGAACAGCATGCCCGGCAACGTGAACTACCCGTACCACCTCATCAACGGCCGCACGAAGAGGGCGCCGGAGACCTTCCGGTGCCGGCCCGGCGACCGGATCCGGATCCGCTTCATCAACGCCGGCGGCGACACCGCCTACCGCGTGGCGCTGGGCGGGCACCGCATGACCGTGACGCACACCGACGGCCACCCCGTGGAGCACGCCCGTGCCGAGCAGTTGCTCATCGGCATGGCCGAGCGCTACGACGTCCTGGTCACCGCCAGGTCCGGGGTCTTCCCGCTGGTCGCCATCGCCGACGGCAAGGGTTCGGGCAAGAGCGCGCTGGCCGTGCTGCGCACCGCGAGCGGCCGGGCTCCGGAGGCGTCGGCCCACCCCAGGGAGTTGGAGGGGCCGCTGATGACCGCGGACCGGCTCCGGGCGGGCGAGAGCGTGCGGGCCCGGAGCCGGCGGCCGGACCGCACCATCAGCCTGCGGCTCAACGGCAACATGCGGAGCTTCAACTGGGCGATCAACGGGCGCCCGTACACCCCGTCACAGCGCTACCCGGTCCGGGAGGGAGAGCGGGTGCGGTTGGTGTTCCGCAACCGCACGAAGATGTGGCACCCGATGCACCTGCACGGCCACAGCTTCACGCTCCCCGACGGCGGGCCGCGCAAGGACACCACGATCATGCGGCCCGGTGAGCGCCTGGCCGTGGACTTCGACGCCGACAACCCCGGGCTGTGGATGCTGCACTGCCACAACATCTACCACTCGGAGTCCGGGATGATGACGGTCCTCGGCTACCGGCGGAAGTGACCGCCGGGACCGGGTTCCCCATCCCCACCGCGGCCCCCTGTGACGTCGTCGCGGGGGGCCGCGGCACGGCGTCGCACCCCCCATCGCGTCAGAAAGACGATTAGACTGGCGGGGTGCCTCAACTCCGTCTCGCCCTCAATCAGATCGATTCCTGTGTCGGCGACATCGCGCGGAACGCCGAGACGATCGTGCACTGGACCCGGCACGCCGCCGGCCAGGGCGCGCACCTCGTCGCCTTCCCCGAGATGGCGCTGACCGGCTACCCCGTCGAGGACCTCGCGCTGCGCGCCTCGTTCGTGGAGGCCAGCCGGGCCGCGCTGACCGAACTCGCCGGCCGGCTGGCCGCGGAGGGGCTGGGCGACGTCCCGGTCGTCGTCGGCTACCTCGACCGCTGCGCACAGGCACTGCCCCGCTACGGCCGGCCGGCCGGCGCGCCGCAGAACGCGGCGGCGGTGCTGCACCGCGGCGCGGTCGCGCTCTCCTTCGCCAAGCACCACCTGCCCAACTACGGCGTGTTCGACGAGTTCCGCTACTTCGTCCCCGGCGACACCCTGCCCGTGATCCGGGTCCGCGGCGTCGACGTGGCGCTGGCCATCTGCGAGGACCTGTGGCAGGAGGGCGGGCGGGTGCCGGCCGCGCGCAGCGCCGGCGCCGGGCTGCTGCTGTCCGTCAACGCCTCGCCGTACGAGCGGAACAAGGACGACACCCGGCTGGAGCTGGTCCGCAAGCGGGCCCAGGAGGCCGGCTGCACCACCGCGTACCTGGCGATGACGGGCGGTCAGGACGAGTTGGTCTTCGACGGCGACTCGATCGTCGTCGACCGGGAGGGCGGGGTGATCGCGCGGGCTCCGCAGTTCGCCGAGGGGTGCGTGCTGCTCGATCTGGAGCTGCCCGCCGGGGCGCCCGAGCCGCCGTCCGGGGTGCTGGACGACGGGCTGCGGGTGGACCATGTGGTGCTCTCTGCCCAGGAGTTGGCGCCGTACCCGCCGCAGACGGCGGGCGGGGTCGCCGAACGGCTCGGCGACCTGGAGGAGGTCTACACCGCGCTGGTGGTGGGGCTGCGCGCCTACGTCGCCAAGAACGGCTTCGGCAGCGTGGTGCTCGGGCTGTCCGGCGGGGTGGACTCCGCGCTGGTGGCCGCGCTCGCCTGCGACGCGCTGGGCGCCGGGCAGGTGCACGCGGTGGCGATGCCCTCGCGCTACTCCTCCCGGCATTCCCTGGACGACGCCGCCGAGTTGGCCCGCCGTACGGGGCTGCACTTCCGCACGGTGCCGATCGGGCCGATGTTCGACGCCTATCTGGGGGCGCTCGGGCTGACCGGGCTCGCCGAGGAGAACCTCCAGTCGCGGCTGCGCGGCACGATCCTGATGGGGATCTCCAACCAGGAGGGGCACCTGGTGCTCGCGCCGGGCAACAAGTCCGAGCTGGCGTGCGGCTATTCGACGCTCTACGGCGACTCGGTCGGTGGCTACGGCCCGATCAAGGACGTCTACAAGACCGTCGTCTACGAGCTGGCGCACTGGCGCAACCGGGCCGCCGCCGAGCGCGGCCAGACCCCGCCGATCCCGGAGCACACGCTCAGCAAGCCGCCCAGCGCCGAGCTGCGGCCCGGCCAGGTCGACACCGACTCACTGCCGGACTATCCGGTGCTGGACCGGGTCCTGGAGCTGTACGTCGACCGTGACCTGGGCCGGGCGGAGATCGTGGCGCAGGGCTTCGACGCGGCGCTGGTGACCCGGGTGCTGCGGCTGGTGGACCGCGCCGAGTACAAGCGCCGGCAGTACCCGCCCGGCACCAAGATCTCCGCCAAGGGCTTCGGGAAGGACCGGCGGCTGCCGATCACGAACCACTGGCGAGAGGGGGCGTGACGGCGTCCGCCGCCTCCCGGGCCGGAACCGCCGGCCCCGGCTCGCCCTCGCCGCCGCGCGCCACGATCTTGGTGGTCTCGGGGGCGCCGCGGTCCAGCAGGCCGGCGACCAGCGCCACCACCAGGCCGGCGGCGGCCAGCACCGCGCCGGCCAGGGTGGGCGAGGTCCAGCCCCAGCCCGCCGAGAGGACCAGGCCGCCGATCCAGGCGCCGCCGGCGTTGGCGAGGTTGAACGCCGACTGGTTGGAGGCGGCGGCCAGGGTGGGCGCGTGCTGGGCCTTGTTCATCACCAACATCTGCAGCGGCGTGGTGGTCAGGAAGCCGACCGCGCCGATGAGGACGATGCTGACCAGCGCCGCCCACTTCACCGTCGCGACGAAGTGGAAGACGGTCAGGACGACGGCGAGCGCGCCGAGGGCGGCGTAGAGGGTGGGGCGCAGCGCCCGGTCGGTGAGCGGCCCGGCGGCCAGCGCGCCCAGCGTCATGCCGATGCCGAACAGCGCCAGGACCACCGGGACGGTGCCGGCGGCGAAGCCGGTGACCTCGGTCATCATCGACGCCAGGTAGCTGTAGACGGCGAAGACCCCGGCGAAGCCGAAGACGGTGGTGAGCAGGCCGAGCAGCACCTGGCGGTTGCCGAGCGCGCGCAGCTCGCCGCCGAGGCCGGTGCGTGCCTCGGCGGGCAGCGGCGGGATCAGCCGGGCCAGGGAGGCCATCGCGACCAGGCCGATGACGGCCACGACGAGGAAGGTGGCGCGCCAGCCGAGGTGCTGGCCGAGCAGGGTGGCGGCGGGCACACCGACGATGTTGGCGATGGTCAGGCCGAGGAACATGGTCGCCACCGCGCGGGCCCGGCGGCCCTCGTGCACCATCCGCGCGGCGACCACCGCGCCGACGCCGAAGAACGCGCCGTGCGGCAGCCCGGCCAGCAGCCGGCCGGCGACCAGCAGGCCGAAGGTGGGGGCCAGGGCGGAGGCGAGGTTGCCGACCGTGAAGACCGCCATCAGCGCCACCAGCATCCGCTTGCGGGGCACGCGGGAGCCGAGGGCGGTCAGGAGCGGGGCGCCGATGACGACGCCGAGGGCGTAGGCGGAGACGAGGTAGCCGGCGGTGGGCACGGAGGTGCCCAGATCGTGCGCGACGTCGGGCAGCAGGCCCATCATCACGAACTCCGTGGTGCCGATACCGAAGGCCGAGATCGCGAGCGCGAGCAGAGCCAAGGGCATGGAGAACCTTTCGGGGTCGGGGGGTGCGCGGTGCACCGCGCGGGCGTTCTGCGCCGAACGCCTAAGTTCGAGTACGGAACAAAGTGTCCCAGGCCCAGTATTCCGACGCGAAAACGGCATGTGAAAAGCCCGCGTCGGCGGGACGTCCCGGGGGACGTCCGACCGACGCGGGCCTCTCGCCCGGCCGCGCTCCTCAGACCTTCAGGGTCGCCGCCACCGGCCGGTGGTCGCTGCCGGTCGCCGGCAGCACCCACGCCTTGACCGGGTCGATGCCCTTCACCAGGATCTGGTCGATCCGGGCCATCGGGAAGTCGGTCGGCCAGCTGAAGCCGAAGCCGTCGCCCGCCGCCCCCTGGGCGGAGCGGAGCTGGGAGGTCAGCGGGGCCAGCGAGCGGTCGTTCATGGTGCCGTTGAGGTCGCCGAGGAGCATCACCTGGCGGACCGGGTCGGCGGCGATCGCCTCGCCGAGCGCCCGGGCGCTGCCGTCCCGCTGGTTCGCGGTGAAGCCCTTGTCGACGTGGACCCGCACGGACGGCATGTGCGCGACGTAGACCGCGATCTGGCGGCCGTCGGCGGCGGTGACGGTGGCGCGCAGCGCCCGGACCCAGCCGATCTTGATGTCCACCGGGCGGGCATCGGCCAGCGGACGCTTGCTCCACAGGCCGACGGTGCCCTGCACCGTGTGGTACGGGTAGGCCGCGGCCAGGCCCGCGCGGTAGGTGGGCAGCGCCTTGCTGGTCAGCTCCTCCAGGGCCACCACGTCCGCGCCGGAGGCCACGATGTCGCGGGCGGTGCCGGCCGGGTCGGGGTTGCCGGCGTCGACGTTGTGGGTGAGCACGGTGAGGTTGCCGCCGGTGCCGGACTTGTCGGTGATCTGCCCGCCGAAGAGCGCGACCCACGCGACGGCCGGCAGCACCAGCGCCACCAGCGCCGTCGCCGAGCGGCGCAACAGCGCGCAGAGCAGCAGCAGCGGGACGCCGAGCCCCAGCCACGGCAGGAAGGTCTCCAGCAAACTGCCCAGATTTCCCACGGTGTTGGGGATCCGGGCGTGCAACACCATCGCCAGCCCGAGGGTCACCGCGAGCACCGCCAGGATGATGCCGCGGCGCCACATCCCTTCCCTGCGCCACCAGTTGCGCAGGCGCCCCGGCCGGGAGCCGGCTCGCTCGGGCCCCTGGCCCTGTCCCGCTTGCGTCACGTACGCCTGCGCCATTGTGTTGTCCTCACTGCCTTGCCGCCCTGCTCCGGTGCGCCTCACCTGTGATCATCGACCCTAGGCGATGGCGGTGAAACGCTCTCTTAGATCCGCGTGCCGCCGGACCCGCCTTGACGTTCCGTAGGGGATGACGGGCCGTCCGACGCCCCGGGTTCCGGATCGGCGCTTCGTGACGGCGGCTGTGACAGAACGGGCATGGTCCGGTCACACGCCCCCCCGCCCAGGGTCACCCGGCCTTCGCGTCCGGCGGCGCGGGACGGGGCCGGACGCCCTCCAGCACCGTGTCGACGATGGCCTCGGCGAACCCCTCGGGCAGCTCCCGCCACTCGCGCAGCAGGGCGCGGGCCAGCATCGGGCCGACGAAGAGGTCGGCGAGGGTCTCCAGGTCCTGGTCGGTACGGACCTCCCCGGTGGCCATCCCGCGCCGCAGCACCCCTATGAGTGCCTCGTGTCGGGCCCGGACCACCGTCTCGTGGTACTCCGTCCACAGCTCGGGCTGGGCCCCGACGTGGCTGACGACCGTGCGCAGCACCGCGGAGCTGCGCTTGGCCAGGCCGCGGTGGCGCCAGAACTCCAGCAGCGCCACCAGGTCCTCGCGGACCGAGCGGCCCAGCAGCGGCGGGTCGGGCGCGTCCAGGGACCGCATCACGTCGAGCAGCAGCGCGCTCTTGCCGGGCCAGCGGCGGTAGAGCGTGGCCTTGCCCACACCGGCCTCGCGGGCGATCCGCTCCATGGACAGCTCCCCTATCGGGACGCCGTCCTCGATCAGGCGGAGCACCGCCTCGACGATGGCGGAGCCGGCGGCGGCGCTGCGCGGGCGGCCCCGGCGCGCGGGGGCCGGCGCCCCCGCGCGCGCCCCGCGCACCGACCCGCCGTCTTCCGCCGCCTTCATCGCGCCGCGCCCGCCTTCCGTCCGTCCTGCGGCTCCGTCGGATGCGGGGCCGGGGCCATTTTGCCCGGCAGGAAGGTGGCGACCACCAGGGCCCCGAGCATCGAGACGCCCGCCGAGCCCAGCGCGGTGACGTGCATGGCGTGCAGGAAGGCGTCGTCGGCCCGGGCGGTCAGCGGGTGGGCGAGGGCCGGGTCCAGCCGGGCGGCGAGGCCGAGGGTGGCCTCGATGGACTCGCCGGCCGCGTCCCGCACCGGGCCGGGCAGGCCGGGCAGCGCGTCGAGGGCGCCCTGGATACCGGTGCGGTAGCTGGTGGACAGCAGCGAGCCCAGGACGGCGACGCCGAGGGTGCCGCCGACCTGCCGGAAGATGTTGTTCAGCGCCGAGCCGGAGCCGGCCTTCTCGCGCGGCAGCGACTGCATGATCGTGACGGTGACCGGCGGCATGATGTGCGCCATCCCCGTGCCCTGGAAGAAGAACAGCGCCTCCAGCACCCAGATCGGGGTGGTCCTCCCCAGCAGCAGCATCCCGGCCATGGTGACGGCCACCACCAGCATGCCGGCGGTGCACACCGCGCGGGCGCCGAACCGGTCCACCGCGAGCCGGGCCCGCGGCGCGAAGATCAACTGCGCGGCGGCCAGCGGCAGGATCAGCATCCCCGACTCCAACGGGCTGTAGCCGCGCACGCTCTGCACGTAGAAGACGATGAAGAACGTGACGCCCATGAGCGCGAAGAAGACCAGCGCGATGGCGGTGACCGCGGCCGAGAAGGCCGGCCGGCGGAAGTAGCCGATGTCGATGGAGGGGTGGTCGCTGCGCTTCTGGTGGACGACGAAGCCGGCCAGCACCACCAGGCCGGACAGGACCGTGGCCAGCACCACCGGGTCGGTGAAGTCGGCGAGTTGGCCGCCCTTGATGATCCCGTAGACCAGCAGGACCAGGCCGACCACCGAGAGCAGCACGCCGAGCGGGTCGAGCCGCCCGGGGGCGGGGTCCTTGGAGTCGGGCACCAGGACCACCATCGCGCCCAGCGCGAACAGCACGATCGGGACGTTGATCAGGAAGACCGAGCCCCACCAGTAGTGGTCGAGCAGCAGCCCGCCGGCGATCGGGCCGACGGCGATGGCCACCCCCACGCCGCCGGCCCACACGCCGATCGCCCGCGGCTGCTCATCCCGTTCGAAGACGTTCATCAGGATGGCGAGGGTGGCCGGCATGACGAAGGCGCCGCCGAGGCCCATCAGGGCGCGGAAGGCGATGAGTTGGGCTGGCGAGGAGGAGACCGCGGCGAGCACCGAGCCGGTGCCGAAGACCGCCAGGCCGAAGAGGAGCACCTTCTTCCGGCCGAGGCGGTCGCCGAGCAGGCCGGAGGTGAACAGCAGGCCGGCGAAGACCAGCGTGTAGGCGTTGATCGCCCACTCCAGCTCGCTCTGGGTGGCGCCGAGGCCGTGCGGGGCCGGGGTCGCGATGGTCTTCATCGCGATGTTGAGGATCGAGTTGTCCAGCACCACGATCAGCAGGCTGAGCATCAGGACGGTGAGGATCACCCAGCGCCGCCGATGGATGTGCTCGGAGATGCGGGGGGCCGCTGGAGCGCCGGGTGCGTCGGGTGGCGTCGGTGAGGTGGCCATGGCGCCACCATACGCCGCTTCCGATACGGAACCGTTCCGTATCGACAGGGGCGTCGGGAGGCGCCACCGGTTCGCGGGAACGCCCCCGACCTGCGGGGGGACCGGCCGCTCCGACCGCCCCCTTTTGCGCCCCGGGCGGGCCGTGCCAGCATGGACGGGAGTCCGGAGACACCGTCAGGGTGCTTCGAGATGAGGAAACAGGAGCCGTCACCATGACGCAGCTTTCGCCTGCCCGGAAACCGGCCACGGGGGCATCCCAGGAGCCCGCCGCCAAGGCCGGCAGGGAGAACCCCAAGTCCCTCTACGGGGGCACCCGTTCGCGGCGGATCACGGTCCGCGACATCGCCGCCGCCAAGGAGCGCGGCGAGAAGTGGCCGATGCTCACCGCCTACGACGCGATGACCGCCTCGGTCTTCGACGACGCCGGCATCCCGGTGCTGCTCGTCGGCGACTCGATGGGCAACTGCCACCTCGGCTACGAGTCCACCGTGCCGGTCACGCTGGACGAGATCACCGTGCTGTCCGCGGCGGTGGTCCGCGGCACCACCCGCGCCCTGGTCGTCGCCGACCTGCCGTTCGGCTCGTACCAGGAGGGCCCGGTCCAGGCACTGCGCAGCGCCACCCGGCTGGTCAAGGAGGCCGGGGTGGGCGCCGTCAAGCTGGAGGGCGGGGAGCGCTCCGCGCACCAGGTGGAGCTGCTGGTCGCGTCCGGTATCCCGGTCATGGCGCACGTCGGGCTGACCCCGCAGTCGGTACACGCCTACGGCGGCTACCCGGTCCAGGGGCGCGGCGAGGAGGCCGCCCAGCAGCTGCTGCGGGACGCCAAGGCGGTGCAGGACGCCGGGGCGTTCGCGGTGGTGCTGGAGGCGGTGCCGGCCGAGCTGGCCGCCGAGGTGACCCGCTCGCTGCACGTCCCCACCGTCGGCATCGGCGCCGGCGCCGAGTGCGACGCCCAGGTGCTGGTGTGGACGGACATGGCGGGCCTCACCGCGGGCCGGGTGCCGAAGTTCGTCAAGCAGTACCTGAACCTGCGCGAGTTGCTGGGCGGCGCGGCCAAGGAGTTCGCCGAGGACGTGGTCGGCGGCGCGTTCCCCGCCGCTGAGCACACCTTCCACTAGAGGAGTCCGGCCGACAGGCCGCCGACCGCCGTTGTCCACAGGCTGTCGGCGGCCTGTCGGTGCGTTGTCGGTGGTGCCTGGCACTGTGGGGGGCATGACGCGACAGACGAAGACCACCAGGGGCGGCAACGCCGTCGAGGTGCGCGGTCTGGTCAAGCACTTCGGCGAGGTGAAGGCCGTCGACGGGGTGGACCTGGACGTGCAGGAGGGCACCGTGCTCGGTGTGCTCGGCCCGAACGGCGCCGGTAAGACCACCCTCGTACGCTGCCTGTCCACCCTCCTGGTGCCGGACGCCGGCCGCGCCGTGGTGGCCGGCTGCGACGTGGTGCGCCAACCCCGCGCGCTGCGCCGCCGGATCGGCCTGACCGGACAGTACGCCTCGGTCGACGAGAAGCTCTCCGGTTTCGAGAACCTCTACATGATCGGCCGCCTGCTCGACCTGGGCCGCAAGGACGCCCGCGCCCGCGCCGACGAGATGCTGGAGCGGTTCTCGCTCACCGAGGCCGCCAAGCGACCGGCCGGGAAGTACTCCGGCGGCATGCGCCGCCGGCTCGACCTGGCCGCCTCGATGATCGGCCGCCCCTCGGTCCTCTACTTGGACGAGCCGACCACCGGCCTGGACCCGCGCACCCGCAACGAGGTGTGGGAGGAGGTCCAGCGGATGGTCCGCGAGGGCGCCACCGTCCTGCTGACCACCCAGTACATGGAGGAGGCCGAGCAACTCGCCCACGAGCTCGCGGTGATCGACCGCGGCCGGGTGATCGCCGAGGGCCGGGTCGAGGAGCTGAAGGCCAAGGTCGGCGGGCGGACGCTGCAGATCCGGCCGGCCGACACCGGCGAACTGGACCGGATGACGGGCGCGTTGGTCCAGGCCGGCCTGGACGGCGTCGGCGGGGCCACCGCCGACCACGCCGAGGGCGTGGTCAACGTGCCGATCCTCAGCGACGAGCAGTTGACCGCGGTGGTCGGGGTGCTCGGCGCCCACGGCTTCGCGCTGGCCGGCATCAGCACCCATCTGCCCAGCCTGGACGAGGTGTTCCTGGCCATCACCGGCCAGAAGAGCAGCGGGACCGACGAAGCGGACGACGCACAGCCGTCCGACGAGCACGAGCAGTACGCGGAGGTGGGGGCATGAGCGCCGCCACGATCACGACGGGCGCCGCCCGATCCACGACCGACGAGGGCCGGATCGGCCTGCGCAGCAATCTGCGGCACATCGGCGCGCTGGCCCGGCGCAACCTCGTGCAGATCAAGCACGACCCGGAGACGCTCTTCGACGCGCTCCTGATGCCGGTCATCTTCATCCTGCTGTTCGTCTACGTCTTCGGCGGCGCCATCGCCGGCAAGGGCAACCAGCACGAGTACGTGCAGTACCTGGTGCCCGGCATGATGGCGATGATGGGCATGAACATCGCCATGGCGGTGGGCTCCGGCGTCAACGAGGACTTCCGCAAGGGCGTGATGGACCGCTTCCGGACGATGCCCATCGCCCGGTCCTCGGTCCTGATCGCCAAGATCGTCGTCGAGGTCGGCCGGATGCTGCTGGCCACCGCGATCCTGCTGGGCATGGGCTTCGTGCTGGGCCTGGAAATACGTGGCTCGGCACTGGAGTTCGTGGCCGCGATCGCGCTGTCCACGCTCTTCGGCGCCGCCCTGATGTGGATCTTCATCCTGCTGGGGCTGAGCGTGAAGACCCCGCAGGCGGTGCAGGGCATGGCGATGTTGGTGCTGATGCCGCTCCAGTTCGGCTCGTCGATCTTCGCGCCGACGCAGTCGATGCCCGGCTGGCTGGAGGGCTTCACCAAGGTCAACCCACTGTCCAACCTCGCCGACGCGGCCCGCGCGCTGATCAACGGCCACGGCGCGGTGGCCCACCCGGCGCTGATCACACTCGGCTGGGCGGTCGCCATCACCGCCGTGACCATGCCGCTGGCCGTGCGGAAGTTCCGCACCAAGACCTGACGCAACCGCCCGCGGGGGCCTCCCGCGGGCGGTCGACGCCCGCCCGGCTCGCGTCAGATGAGGGCGGTGGCCTCGTCCAGCGAGAGCCCGCCGCCCTCGGCCAGCGCGGCCGCGTACGCCGCGTCGCCGAGCAGCGCGCGGGCGGCCGCCTCGGTGCGGGCGCGCTCGTCCCGGATGATCCGCGGCACCATGTGCGAGCGGGCCCGCCCCGCCTCGTAGGCGCCGACCAGCCGGGCCGCGTCCCACGCCGCGTCCGCGCCGCGCACCGCCAGCAGCGCCCGGGCGGCGGTCAGCAACTGCACCAGCGGCAGGTCCGGCGCGACGATCTGCGCCAGCGGGTCCCGGGTCAGCTCGATCGCCCTGCGCGCCCTGACCAGGAGGTCCGGACCGTGCTGCCCCTCGTCCACGTCCAGCGAGACCAGCGAGCCCTCCAGCACCCCCCGGAAGATGTCCGGGCCGTGCGCGGCGAACGCGTCCCGCACCAGGAGGAGTTCGCGACGGGCCTCCTTGGTGCGCCCGGCCACCTGCAACCACATGGCCAGCGTCATGCGGGTGAACGGCACCGCGTCCCGGCCGCTGTGCCGGTCCTCCGCCTCGGCCAGCACCTCCCGCAGCAGCCGCTCGCCGTCCTCGGGCCGGCCGTCCTCGATCATCACCGCGCCCAACCGGGCCCGCAGCACCAGGGTTTGGCCGTGCGCGCCCAGATCCTCGGCGTGCACCATCGCCGCCCGGTAGTCGCGCGCCGCGGCGTCGAAGTCGCCGCGCTTCTCGGCGCTCTCGCCGCGCCCCGCCAGCGCCTCCGCCGCGCCCCAGGCGTCGCCGAGCCGGAGGAAGATCCGCAGCGCCTCGTCGGCGTCCTGCACCGCCTGGTCCAGGCCGCCGGCATGGTCGTTGAGCACCTTCGAGCGCATCTGCAGGATGTAGGCCAACTCCCAGTCGTAGCCGTGGCCGCGGCACGCCTCGACGGCGACGTCGACCATCTCGGCCAGCTCCTCCCAGCGGCCGTCGATCAGCACCGCGTAGTACCACGTCACCCCGGGCACCTTGCAGGTCTGCGGCATCCCGCCCCGGTAGGCGGCGATGATCCCGGACAGCTCCTGCTGCATGTCCGGGCGGCGCAGCGCCTCCAGGTCGCTGTCCATGGCGGACAGCGCCACCAGCCGGACCTGGCGGCGGGCCTCCACCAGCAGTTCGGGGGGCATCGGCGGGGGCGCGTCGATGGGCTGCACATACAGGTCGGGGGCCGGTTCGACCGGCGCGACGAAGGGGTTGGGGCCCAGTTCGCCGGCGGCCACGGCCCAGGTGCGGGCGTCGCCCCGGTGGTCGCGCAGCGACCAGAACCACTGCAGGGAGAGCACCAGGCACAGCGCCTCCTGCTCGTCGCCCGCGGCGATGGCGCGGCGCAGCGCGGTGCGCAGGTTGTCGTGCTCCAGCTCCAGCCGGTCGATCGCGCCGCGCTGCTTCGGGCCGCGCAGCAACGGGTCGAGGGTACGGGCCAGTTCACGGTGGGCGACCAGGTGGCGGCGCTCCACGGCGGCCCGTTCGCCGGCCTCGTCCAACCGCTCGCCGGCGTACTCGGCCACCGTCTCCAGCAGCCGGTAGCGCATCTGCCCGGTGCCGTCGCCGTTCCCCGGGGCGGCGACCACCAGCGACTTGTCGATCAGCGAGCCGAGCAGCCCGGCGACCTCGTGGGCGGCGACGCCGTCGCCCGCGCAGACCTCCTCGGCGGCGGTCAGTTCGCAGCCGCCGGCGAAGACCGACAGCCGCCGCAGCACCGCCCGTTCGGGCGCGTCGGTGAGGTCCCAGGACCAGTCCACCACGGCGCGCAGGGTCTGCTGGCGCGGCAGCAGGGTGCGGCTCCCGGTGGTGAGCAGTCGGAAGCGGTCGTCGAGCCGGTCCGCGATCTGACGGGGTGTCATCATCCGGAGCCGGGCGGCGGCCAGTTCGATCGCCAGCGGCAGCCCGTCCAACCGGCGGCAGATCTCCGCGCAGGCCGCCGCGGTCTCCGCGTCGGCCGCCGCGTCGAAGCCGGGACGGGCGGCGGCCCCGCGGTCGGCCAGCAGCCGCAGCGCCACCGGGTCGGGCAGCGGCTCCACCGGCCGCACCACCTCGCCCGGTACGGCCAGCGGCTCCCGGCTGGTGGCCAGCACGGTCACGCCCGGGCAGGCGGTCAGCAGCCGCTCGACGAGCTCCGCGGCGGCGTCGATGACGTGCTCGCAGTTGTCCAGCACCAGCAACATCCGGCGGCCGGTGCAGTGTTCGGCGAGCCGGGCGTGCGGGTCCGTCACGTCGGAGGCGTGCCGCAGCCCGTCGGCGGTGGTGCCGAGGACCACCGTCTCGCGGGCGCCGAGCGCGGTCAGCACCGCCTCCGGCACCGTCCGCGGATCGTCCACCGGCGCCAGCTCGGCCAGCCAGACGCCGTGCGGCCAGGCGTCCGGCAGCGCGGCCGCGGCGGTCTCGGCGCCCTCCTGGGAGAGCCGGGTCTTGCCGGCGCCGCCCGGGCCCAGCAGCGTCACCAGCCGGTGCGCGGACAGGTCGCCGCGGAGCGCGGCCAGGTCCTGCTCCCGGCCGACGAAGGAGGTGAGACGGGCCCGGAGGTTGCCGGTCAGGGGCGCGGCGGCGGGTGACGGGGCGGGCGCGGCCGGGGGCGGCGCGGGGGCCGGGGGCGGCGCGGCGAGGTCGGGTCGCAGCAGTTCGGCGTGGAGGGCGCGCAGCTCCGGGCCGGGGTCGGCGCCCAGGCGGTCGGCGAGGCCGGTGCGTATCTCCTCGTAGGCGGCGAGCGCCTCGGCGGAGCGACCCGCGTCCCGCAGCGCGCGCAGCCGCAGCACCTGGAGCGGCTCGTCCAGCGGGCGGTCCTGGCAGAGCGCGGTCAGCGCCGGCAGCGCCGCGGCGGCCCGGCCCAGCTCCAGGTCGGCGGCGAGCCGGAGCCGCTGGGCGTCCAGCCGGCGGCTCTCGGCGCGGGCCGCCTCCATGGCCGCGTCGGGCAGGTCCACCAGGGCCGGGCCGCGCCAGAGGGCCAGGCCCTCGTCGAGCAGGGCGGCCGCCCGGGCCGGGTCGCCGGCGTCCAGCGCCCGGCCGCCCTCCGCCGTCAGCCGCTCGAAGCGGTGCAGGTCCACCGCGTCCGGCTCGGCGGACAGCAGATAGCCGCCGTCGACGGAGGCGATCGCGGACCGGCCGAGGGCGCGGCGCAGCCGGCCGACCAGCGCCTGGAGGGCGCCGGGGGCGTCGGCCGGCGGGTCCGCGCCCCAGACGTCGACGATCAGGGCGTCCGTGGGCAGCGCCCGGCCGGGGTGCAGCGCGAGCGCGGCGAGCAGCGCGCGCAGCCGGGCGCCACCGAGGACGACGGGGGTACCGTCGGCCCGGCCGGCCTGGGTGGTGCCGAGAATTCCGTAGCGCACCGGGACATTGTCGCCCGCCGCCGGAACTCCCCGCGTACCGAGCCGCGTTTTGCGGGAACCGGACGCCCTCACCGTCCCGCCCCCGGGGCGGCCGATCGCCGCGGCCCGTGCGCCGACGGCCGCACCGCGGATACGGTCGGGGACGGCCCGCCCGGCCCCTGGCCGGATCCCGCCCCCGAACGACCCTGGAGCCCCGCACCGATGACCACCGCCGTACCGCGCGCCGAACGCCGCGTCCATCCGGTCTTCCTCGCGCTCGTCGCCGTCCTCGCGGTCTCCGGATGGGCGGTGTGGAGCGGCACGCTCGCGGCCAACACCGGCTTCGCAGTCTTCCTGTTCGTGGTCGCCGGCTGGGTGGTGTCGCTGTGCCTGCACGAGTACGCGCACGCCCGCACCGCGCTGCACGGCGGCGACCTCACGGTCGGCGCGAAGGGCTATCTGACCCTCAACCCGCTGGTCTACTCGCACGCGCTGCTGAGCATCGTGCTGCCGGTGCTCTTCGTGATCATGGGCGGGATCGGGCTGCCGGGCGGCGCGGTCTTCATCGAGCGCGGCCGGATCCGGGGCCGCTGGCGGCACAGCCTGATCTCGGCCGCCGGCCCGCTGACCAACGTCCTCTTCGCGGTCGTGATCAGCGCGCCGTTCTGGCTGGGCGCCCTGGACGGCATCCCGGACCCGTTCCGCTACGCGCTGGCGTTCCTGGCGCTGCTCCAGGTGACCGCGGCGATCCTGAACTTCCTGCCGGTGCCCGGGCTGGACGGCTACGGCGTGCTCGAACCGTGGCTGTCCCGCGGACTGCGGCGCCAGGTCGAGCCGTTCGCGCCGTTCGGGATGCTGGTGGTCTTCGGGCTGCTGTGGATCCCGGAGGTCAACCAGGTCTTCTTCGATCTGGTGCACACCGTCCTGCACGGGCTGGGCGTACCGACCTGGGACACCTACTGGGGCCAGGAGTTCTTCCGCTTCTGGCAGGGCGAGCCGCAGGTGCCGCAGGTCGGTGGCGTGGGGTGAGGACCCCGGCGGGTCAGCCGGACGCCTCCGCCTGGCGGGCCCGCGCCAGCTTCGCCTTGCGCAGGTAGAACCACGCCATGTTGCTGGAGACGCCGGCCATCAGCACCCACACGATGCCCACGAAGCTGCCCCGGACGAAGGACACCACCGCCGCGGCGGCGGCGAGCAGGCACACGGCGAGGGAGAGCAGCGCGAGGCGCCGGTCCGGTCCGGGCGGGGGCAGCGAGGGCATGGGGTCGGCTCCTGTCGGTCGTACGGTCGGCACCAGTGTCCCAAATGCCCCGCGGCGCTCGCGCCGCCCCCTCCCCCGCCCGCTGCGGGCGGGGGAGCCCGGCGGACGGCTCAGACGTCGGTGACCCGCAGCCCGGCGTGCGCCTTGTAGCGGCGGTTGACCGAGATCAGGTTGGCGACCAGCGACTCGACCTGGTGGGCGTTGCGCAGCCGGCCGGCGAAGACCCCGCGCATCCCCGGAATGCGGCCGGCCAGCGCCTGCACCACGTCGGTGTCGGCCCGGCGCTCGCCCAGCACCATCACGTCGGTGTCGATCTCGGCGATCTCCGGATCCTGGAGCAGCACCGCGGAGAGGTGGTGGAACGCGGCGGTGACCCGGGACTCCGGCAGCAGCGCGGCGGCCTGCTCGGCGGCGCTGCCCTCCTCCGGCTTGAGCGCGTAGGCGCCCTTCTTGTCGAAGCCGAGCGGGTTGACGCAGTCGATCACCAACGTGCCGGCCAGCTCCTCGCGGAGCGCCTCCAACGTCTTGGCGTGGCCCTCCCAGGGCACCGCGACGATCACCACGTCGCTGCGCCGCGCGCAGTCGGCGTTGGCGGCGCCCTCCACGCCCAGGCCGCCCAACAGGGGCTCCGCGGCGGCCGCTTGGGCGCGCTCGGCGGCCCGGGAGCCGATGATCACCTTGTGGCCGGCCCGGGCGAACCGGTAGGCCAGGCCGCGGCCCTGGTCGCCGGTGCCGCCGAGGACGCCGATCACCAGGCCGGAGACGTCGGGCAGGTCCCAGGGGTCGCGGGCGGCCGGCTTCACGGCGTCGGACGGGGTCGCAGCAGCGTCAGAAGTAGTCATGACAGCGATACTGTCACGCCGCGGTCCGACCCTCGCGGCGCGGTCACGCCTTGACGCTCCCCTCGGTCAACCCCGTGCGCCAGTACCGCTGGAGGACCGTCATCAGGACCATCAGCGGCAGCACCGACAGCAGCGCGCCGCCGACCGTGTACTGGTAGAGCACCGGCTGCCGGTCGGCGTAGCCGATCCAGGTGGTCAGCCCCAGTTGGACCGGGTAGAGGTCGGAGTCGGAGAGCATCACCAGCGGCAGGAAGTAGTTGTTCCAGATGTGCACGAACTGGAACAGGAAGACGGTGATCAGCGCCGGCCCCATCAGCCGCAGTCCCAGCCCGGCGAAGATCCGGCCCTCGCCCGCCCCGTCGATCCGCGCCGCCTCCAACAGCGCGTCCGGCACCGCGGCGGCCGCGTAGATCCGGCACAGATACACCCCGAACGGGCTGACCACACTGGGGATCAGCACCGCCCCGTAGCTGTCGGCCAGCCCCAGCGCGCTGAAGAGGAAGTACAGCGGCAGCGCCAGCGCGGTGCTCGGGATCAGCACCCCGGCCAGCACCAGCCCGAAGACCGTCTCCCGGCCCCGGAACGGGAACTTGGCCAGCGCATAGCCCGCCGCGGCCGACAGCAGGGTGGCGCAGAGCGCGCCGAGCCCCGCGTACAGCAGGGAGTTGGCGAACCAGCGGAGGTAGACGCCGTGGTCGTAGGCGAGGACGTCGGTGAGGTACCGGACCGGCCGCGGGTGGGCGGAGAACCAGAAGCCGAAGGTGCCGAAGAGGTCGGCGCTGCTCTTGGTGGCCGAGACGACCAACCAGTAGACGGGCGCCAGGAAGTAGAGGGCGGCGACGGCCAACAGGGAGGCGGTGATGATCCGGTGGCGGACCGTGGCGACCTGGGTGCTCATCGGGGCTCCCGCCCGCGCCCGCCGACCAGCCGCAGGAAGCCGAACGAGGCCGCGCACGCCACCAGCGCCAGCAGCACCGCCTCGGCCGCCGCCCGGTGCGTGTTGCCGCCGACGAACGCCTCGCTGTAGGCGTGCAGGTTGGGGGTGTAGCCGGAGTCGATGGAGGAGGTCAGCGGGCGCAGCACCATCGGCTCGGCGAACAGTTGGAGGGTGCCGATGATGCTGAAGACCGTGGTGAGCACCAACGCCGGCCGGATCAGCGGGAGTTTGATGTGCCGGGCCACCTGCCAGCCGCTCGCGCCGTCGATCCGCGCCGCCTCGTACAGCTCGCCGGGGACGGACTTGAGCTGGGCGATCAGCACCAGCATGGTGTAGCCGGTGAACTGCCAGGTGACGATGTTGGCGAGGGCCCACAGCACGCCGCCCCGGGAGAGGAAGTCGACGTCCCAGCCCACCGCTTGGGCGATCCGCACCAACGGGCTGAGGCCGGGCACGTAGAGAAAGCCCCACAGGATCGAGGCGATCACCCCCGGCACCCCGTAGGGCAGGAAGAACGCGCCGCGGAAGAAGGCCACCCAACGGGCGGCGGCGCTGTCCAGGAGCAGCGCCAGGACGGTGGCCAGCGCCGTCATCAGCGGGATCTGCACGGCGCCGAAGAGCAGCACCCGGCCGAAGCCGGCCAGGAACCGGTCGTCGGCCAGCGCGTGGCCGTAGTTGGCGAGCCCGGCGAACACCTCGTGCTGCCGCCCCAGGCCGAGCGGGCCGGTGCGCACGGTGCGGTGGAGGCTGGTCCACACCGCGTAGCAGACCGGGGCGAGGTAGCACAGCGCGAAGAGGGCGAGGAACGGCAGCACGAAGCCGGCCGCGGCCCGCGCGCCCCGCCCACGGCGCCCGCTCATCCGCCGGCCTCCGCCTTCAGCCCCTTGTCCCGCAGGTCGGCGACGGTCCGCCGCTGCACCGCCGCCAGCGCCGAACGGAACGAACCGCCGTCCGCGAGCGCGTCGGTGAGGGCGTCCCCGAGGTCCTGGAAGAGCGCGTCCACGTCCGGCCCCCACTGCCAACTGGTGTCCACGTGCGCGCCCGCGTCGGCGAATACCGCGCCGTACGCCTGGCCGCCGAAGAAGTCCCGGTCGGCGTCGAGGGCGGCGGGGCGGTAGCCGGACGTGACACTGGGGAAGCCGTAACCGCCCTTGAGGAGCAGGGCGATCGACTCCGGGTCGGTGTTCAGCCAGAGGGCGAAGTCCAGGGCGTCCCTCGGGTAGCGGGCGGCGGCGAAGACGGCGGTGGTGGAGCCGCCCCAGTTGGCGAAGGCCCGCTCGCCGGGGCGCCACTGGGGCAGCGGGGCGGCCCGCCAGTTCCCCTTGGTGCCGGGCGCGTTGCCGGCCAGCAGGGCGTCGCCCCAACTGGCGCCCACCCAGGCCGGGATGGCGCCGGTCTGGAGGTCCTTGTACCAGGCGTCCCGGCGGTCCGGGATGGTCTTGACCAGCCCGCGGCGGACCAGCGCCTCCCAGAAGTCGGCGACCCTACGGGTGGGCCCGTCGTCGAGGTGCACGATCCAGGTGTCGCCCCGGGTGGCGAACCACCTGGCGCCGGCCTGCCAGGCCAGGCCGGCGAAGCGGTTCCCGTTGGTCGGCGCGAAGGTCTCGATCCAGGCGCCGTGCCGCCGGACCGCCTCGGCGGCCACCGCGTACTCCGCCCACGTCCGCGGCACTCGCACGCCCCACCGGTCGAAGAGGTCCTGCCGGACGAAGAGCCCCATCGGGCCGCTGGCCTGCGGGATGGCGTAGATGCCCGGGCCGAAGACGGACTGCCGCCACTGCCAGGCGAGGAACGCCCCGCGGTGGCGGGCGGCGCCCAGGGGCGCGAGGTCGCGCAGCCCGTTGTCCAACAGGAAGCTGGGGATCACCGGGAACTCGATCTGGCCCAGATCAGGCGGGTTGCCGGCCTTGATGGCGGCGTGCATCTTCGCGTACTGCTCGCCGTTGACCGCGGACACCTTCTCGACCCTGACCTGGACCTCGGGGTTGCGGCGGTTCCACAGGTCCACGGGCCGGTCGATGCCCGGTACCCAGGTCCAGAAGGTGAGGGTGATCCGCTGCCCCTTCCGCCGCGCTCGGGGCACGCCCGCGTCGCCGGCGCCGCAGCCGGCGAGCGCGAACCCGGCCGCGGCCGCCTGGCCCAGGACCGTGCGACGACGGACCGCGCCGCGCGGGGCGCCCGCGCCGGTCACACCAGCCCGGCCAGGGGGATGCGGCGGAAGGTGAGGGTCTCGTAGGCGCCGAAGTCGCCCGTCTCGTGCAGGAGTCCGACGGTGTCCCGGTCGAGCCGGACGAGGTCGCCGTAGCCCGCCGGCCGCCCGTCGACGGTGTGCGCCGGCCGCCAGGTCAGCCCGCCGTCCCGGCTGGCGCGGACGGTCATCAGGGCGCGGGCGTCGGGGTGCGCGGGCCCGGAGAAGAGCAGTGCGCCGCGGTCGTCGAGGTGCAGGGCGCTGCCCTGGACCCGCGGGCCGGTCAGCCCCGCCTGCGGCCGGAAGGGGGCGGCCAGGCGCTCCCCGCCGTCCGTCGAGACCGCGTCCAGGCGGCGCCAGGCGGCCGTCGCGGCGTTGCGGGCGTTGAGGTAGACGGTGCCGTCGGGGAGTTCGGCGGCGGTGGTCTCGTTGGGCGCGACGGTCGCGGCCGCCCCGAGGCCGGCGGCGCCGATCCGCCAGGTGGCGCCGTCGTCGTCGCTGAGCAGCAGGTGCCCGCCCTCGTAGCGGGACTCGGTGCCGGTGTCCCCGGGGTCCGTGGGCGGGACGGAGTGGTTGGCGGGGACGACCAGCCGCCCGGCGTACGGGCCGTGGCGCAACCGGAGGGCGTGCCCCGGCCCGGTGGCGTACCACCGCCACCCGGGCAGCTTGGTCCGGTCCGTGATCTCCCGCGGCGGGCTCCAGTTCGCGCCGTCGTCGTCGCTGTGCTGGAGCCAGACCCGGCGGCCGTCGGCGGGCCGGACCAGGCCGCGGCGGATCCGGTCCTCGGTGGCGTCGGCGGCGGCCCGGACGTGGACCAGGAGCACCCGGCCGCCGGCGAGGACCACGGGTGCGGGGTTGCCGGCCGTGGCGGTGCCGTTGCGGGCGACGCGGCGGAGCGGGCCCCAGGTGCGACCGCCGTCGGTGGAGCGCTTGAGCACGATGTCGATGTGGCCGGCGTCGCCGGCCGAGTCGACCCGCCCCTCGGCGAACGCCAGCACCGCCCCGGAGCGCGCCCGCACCACGGCCGGGATCCGGAAGCTGGCATACCCCTCGGTCCCCGCCCGGTAGGGCACGGAGCTGGCATACGTCACGGGTCACCCCCTGCACGGGCCGGACGTAGGATGTCCCTTGTCCTGCGGACCATAAAGAGCGCCCAACTACCCGTCAAGACACGGCACATGACGCGTTTCCGTGTCGGCAACGACACCACCGACGCGGGGTGAAATCCCGGTGAACGGGACGACCCTGGCATAGCGGAACCCCCGGACACCCGACCCGAAAAGGGACCACCGGGGCGCGCCCCTACGGGGCCAACCGACGCCGGATGCCGTCGAAGTGCCGGTGCATCGCCGCCACCGCCCGCTCGCCGTCCCCCGCCTCCAACGCGTCCACGATGTCCGCGTGTTGGCGGTACGTCACCTCCGGGTCCGGCCGGCCGTCGGCGAGGTCCTCGCGCACCCGGCGCAGCGCCGCCCAGAACGCGTCCAGCACCTCGCTCAACAGGTGGTTGCCGAGCGACCGGTACAGCGCGAGGTGGAACGCCCGGTCGGTGTCGCTCAACACCTCGCCGTCGCGCGCCTCCACGGCCATCCGCTCCACCAGCGCCCGGAGTCCCGCGAGGACCCGCGCCGGCAGCCCGCGCGCCACCGTGCCGATCAGCCCCGCCTCCAGCGCCTCCCGCACCTCCATCAACTCGTAGAGGCTGGGCTCTCCCTGAAGGTGGCGGACCGCGGCCCGGAAGGCCACGCCCTCCACGAACGGCTCCAGGGTGAGCGCGCCCACGTAGGTGCCGAACCCGTGCCGGATCTCCACGATCCGCATCGCCTGCAGCGCCTTGAGCGCCTCCCGCACCGAGTTGCGGCTGACGTCGAGCATGGCGACCAGACCGGCCTCGGTGGGCAGCGGATCGCCCGGCATCAGCCCGTGGTCCAGGATCAACTGCTTGATCCGCGCCTGGACGTCCTCGGACATCGTCGCTCGCGCCATCCCCATCGCCCCTCTTCCGTCTCCCACGCCTCATGTGCCGCGCGCCGCCACCCCGTTCGGCCCGCACCGGGGCCGGAATCCTTGACCGGGTACCCGCGCGCACGCCTATTGTGGCCGCGGCACGAGACATCCCAGGTCTGATGTCCCAGCTCAGAGCCGCCCTTGGAGCCCCCATGGCACTCCCCGCCCCGCTGCACGGCGTCATCCCCCCGGTGTGCACCCCGCTCGACCCGCACGGCGAGGTCGACACCGCCTCCCTCACCCGCCTGGTCTGCCACCTCCTCGACGCCGGCGTCCACGGCCTGTTCGCCCTCGGCTCCACCAGCGAGGCGGCCTATCTGACCAACCATCAACGGGCCACCGCCCTGGAGACGGTCCGCACCGCGGCCGCCGGCCGGGTACCGGTCCTCGCCGGAGTCATCGACACCACCACCGCCCGCGTCCTGGAGCACGCCCGCACCGCCGCCGCGCTCGGCGCCGACGCCCTGGTCGCCACCGCCCCCTTCTACACCCGCACCCACCCCCGCGAGACCGCCGCCCACTACCGGCACCTGCGCGCCGTCACCGGCCTGCCCCTGGTCGCCTACGACATCCCGGCGGCCGTGCACAGCAAGCTGACCCCGGCCCTGGTCCGCGAACTGGCCGAGGACGGCACCCTCGTCGGCCTCAAGGACTCCAGCGGCGACGACGGCACCCTGCGCCGGCTCCTGGTCGCGCTCGGCGGCCGCACCGCCCGCGCCACCGGCCCCGCCCCCGCCTTCGCCGTCCTCACCGGCTCCGAACTCACCGCGGACGCCGCCCTGTTGGCCGGCGCCGACGGCATCGTCCCCGGCCTCGGCAACGTCGACCCGGCCGGCTACGTCCGGCTCTACGACGCCGCCCGCGCCGGCGACTGGCCCCGGGCCGCCGCCGAACAGGAGCGCCTGGTCGCCCTCTACGACCTCACCGACACCGGCCCGGAGGCCGACATGGGCCGCAGTTCCTCCGCCCTCGGCGGCTTCAAGGCGGCGCTCCACCTGCTCGGCGTGATCGCCCACCCCGACACCGCCGTCCCGCAGATCCCGCTGAGCGCCGCCTCGATCGCGGAGGTGGGACGTCGGCTGACGGAGGCGGGGCTGCGCCCCGACGCCTGAGGAGCCACCGCCCCACCGCTCGAACGAGTGACACCCCGCCCGCCGGGCCCCCACGGGGCCCGCCCGTGCGGCAGCATGCCGCGCCATGGATGCCGTACGCGTCGCCCTGCTGCGCGAGGTCCTCGCCGGGACCGAGTGGATCGCGGCCACCCGCCGCTTCGCCGGTTCGCTGCGGAGCGCCCTCGCCCCGCACGGCGGCGGCCTGCTGCTGGTCGGCAGCGCCGGCTACGAGCCCTGGCACCTGGCCGCCCACCTCGACGACGAGGCCGCCTGGTCCGGCCTGCCGGAGCTGTCGCCGACACTCGTCCGCCACCGGGTGCCCGCCGGGGCGCCGCCGCACCTCGCGGTCGGCCCGGGACGGCTGGCGGCCGCCGGACGCGGCGCGACGCTGCTGGTGGTGACGCCCGAACGACCGGACGCCGGCCTGCTGGAGCGGGTGCACGACGCCCGCCGCAACGGCGCCACCGTGCTCGCCCTGGACTCCGGCGACCGCGACCTGCACACCCTGGCCCACGACGCCCTGACCACCGCCCCACCCCCGCCGGGGACCGCCACCCACTCCACCCCGGACGCGAACCCGGACCTGCCCCCGGGCCTGGAGGCGGTCCCCCTCCTCGACCTCGACACCGTCCAACACCTGGTCAGCGCCGCCGCCGGCGAGAACAGCCGGCCCGCCCCGCGCCACCACCGCCGGTTCCGCGACCGCCTCGCCCGGCTCGCCGAGGGCCTGTCCGCCCCGCCGCCACCGCGCTGGTGAGCCCGGCCGCTACGCGTCGTCCCCGTCGCCGCCCCGGCCGCCCTTCCCCATGTCGTGCCACTTGGGGTCGGTCTCCCACTCCAGGTTCCGCTCCCGGGCGGTCTCCATGGCGTGCGCCGCCTCCTCGCGCGTGCCGTACGGGCCGAACCGGTCGGCCGCACGACACTGCGGACCCTCCTCGACCGCCTGGTGCTTGAGGCAGTAGAACCACTCGCCGGGCTTGCCCACCGTCCGCCTCTTGAACAGCGCCATCGCCGCCTCCTGTGTGTGGCTCCCGTGCCCCCATCCTGCCCGACGGGCCGCGGATACACTCGCTGGCATGTCTGGCCAGTCGCTTCTTGTCCCCGGGGAGATCTCCCCCGCCCGCCACGTCCCCGCCTCGATCCGGCGCCCCGAATACGTCGGCAAGCCAGCGCCGACCCCGTACACCGGGCCGGAGGTGCAGGACGCCGACACCATCGAGCGGATGCGGATCGCCGGCCGGATCGCCGCCCAGGCGATGGCGGAGGCCGCCAAGCTCATCGCGCCCGGCGTGACCACCGACGAACTCGACCGGGTCGCCCACGAGTTCATGTGCGACCACGGCGCCTACCCCTCCACGCTCGGCTACCGCGGCTTCCCCAAGTCCCTGTGCTCCTCGGTCAACGAGGTCATCTGCCACGGCATCCCCGACTCGACCGTCCTGAAGGACGGCGACATCGTCAACCTCGACGTGACCGCCTACCTCAACGGCGTGCACGGCGACAACAACGCCACGTACCTGTGCGGCGACGTCGACGAGGAGTCGCGGCTGCTGGTGGAGCGCACCCAGGAGGCGCTCAACCGCGCGATCAAGGCCGTCAAGCCGGGCCGCCAGATCAACATCATCGGCCGGGTCATCGAGTCCTACGCCAAGCGCTTCGGCTACGGAGTCGTCCGCGACTTCACCGGCCACGGCATCAACTCCTCCTTCCACTCCGGCCTGATCGTTCCGCACTACGACAGCCCGCACCACACCACCGACATCAAGCCCGGCATGACCTTCACCATCGAGCCGATGCTGACGCTGGGCACGCACGAGTACGACATGTGGGAGGACGGCTGGACCGTGGTCACCAAGGACCGCAAGCGGACGGCGCAGTTCGAGCACACGCTGGTGGTCACGGAGACCGGGACGGAGATCCTCACGCTGCCGTGACGGCGCTTACGTCGGCCTGATCCGGACGGGAGTAGCGTTTTTACCGACAGGTTGTCGGGAACAGGTTGACCAGGGCCCGCCCCGCGTAGTTAGGTAACCCTAAGCTGACGCCGGCGCGCACGCATCAGCCTGTTCCCGCCTGTCCGCGCACTCCCGGCTCCCGGAGGCCCACCTTGGAAGCGTCCAGCCTGACCCCGTCCGCCGACGCCCCGTCCTTCTCGACGGCCATCCGCACGGCGTCGCACGAGCAGCACACCGAGGCCGAGGGCTCCTCGTTCATGAGCCACCTCCTGGGCGGTGAACTGGGCGTCGCCGCCTATCGCCGCTACACCGAGCAGCTCTGGTTCGTCTACCACGCGCTGGAGGACGTCCCCGAGACGCTCGCCGCCGACCCGGTCGCGGGCCCCTTCCTCCGCCCCGAACTCGCCCGCACCGCCGAGCTGGAGCGCGACCTCGCCCACCTCGGCGGCCCCCAGTGGCGCACCGCCCTGGAGCCCCTCCCCGCCACCGCCGCCTACGCCGACCGCATCGCCACCTGCGCCCGCGACTGGCCGGCCGGCTACGTCGCCCACCACTACACCCGCTACCTCGGCGACCTCTCCGGCGGCCAGATCATCCGCGGCACCGCCGAGAAGACCTGGGGCTTCGCCCGCAAGGGAGACGGCGTCCGCTTCTACGTCTTCGAGGGCATCGGCAACCCGGCCGCCTTCAAGCGCACCTACCGCGAACTCCTCGACGCCCTCCCCGTCGACGACCTCGAAAAGCACCGCGTCATAGACGAGTGCAAGCGCGCCTTCACCCTCAACACCGCCCTCTTCCACGACCTGGGCAGGGAGTTCCCCCGCACCGCCTGAGCCCCACCCCGTCGCCCCGGACGGCGCCTACCGCACCACCGGCCCCCCCGGCCCGCACCCGCCCGCCGATCTCCACCGCCCCGTCACCGCACGGCCGGGCGTGGATCCACGAGCCCACCCCCTGGCGGACCGTCAGGGGGCGGCCCAACTGGTCCGCCAGCAGCAGCGCGGCGGCCCCCGTCGCCTCGTCCTCGACGATCCCGTCACCACGCCGCGGAAACCCCCGCGCCCGCACCGTCCCCGCCGCCTCGTCCTCCCAGGCCCAGGCGTAGAGCCAGCCCTCCCCCGGCGGCGGCGCGGGCAACGCGTCCACCTCGGCGACCGAGCCGTACCGCTCGGTGCGGCGCCGGGGCACCCAACTGGCCCGGCCCCGCACCCAGGTGAGGTCGCCGTCGTACCGCACCCCCACCTCCCCCGCCGACGGCCGCAGCGCCCGCACCGGCCGCCCCGCTTCCCGCAACAACCATGCGACGCCGACGAGCGGATGCCCGGCGAAGGGCAGCCGCACGCTGGGCGTGTGGATGTCCACGTCGACGACGCCCAGGTCCCCCCGCCCCGCCCGGCCGCCACCCCGCCCGGCGGCGGCCGAATCGAGGAACACCGTCTCGCTGTACCCGAGTTCGGCGGCGAGGGCGGCGCGCTCGGCCTGCCCGGGGAGAGCGGCGCCCTCCCGCAGCACGGCGAGCGCGTTGCCACCCCGCCCGTCCGCCCCGCAGAACACCCACAGCAGATCCACGCCCGCGCCACCACCGCCCCCGTCGCCGCTTCCTCCGACGTCCGCGCTCCGCCCGCTTCGTTCGTTCATCCGCACATTGTCGGCCGCACGATCGCCCGTTGGGGAGGCGGGCGGGGGAAGGGGCGATCGAGAGCGGCGGGCGGGTGCGGGCGCCGCACGCGAGCCGGACGCGGGCGGCGGGGCGGGGTCGCACAAACGAGCCGGGCCGCCGGGACGACGGGAGGCGGGGGGCACCGGGTATGGTTGCCGCCGATCGTGCCACCCCGGCGGCTGTCCGTCCGCCTTGGTCGCCCCGAAGGAGCCCTAGCCCCATGACACGCAGGTCGCCGTTCCGGGTGCCCGCAGCAGTGACGTCGGCAGCAGCCGCGCTGGTGATGCTCAGCGGGTGCATGACGGTGCACGGCGAGCGCGAGGAGCTGCCCGCGGTGTCGCAGGCCGACGCCACCAAGGCGCTCAAGCAGTTCACCGACGGCTTCAACAAGGCCAACCGCACGCTGGATCCGAAGGTGAACACCTCGTTCGAGGACGGTGCGCTGCTCGCCATCGACCAGGCGGGGATCAAGGCCGCGCGCGGCGTCCGCCCCAACGGCAACCCGAACTTCGCCCCGCTCGCGTTCTCGGACGCGCACTTCACCGTGCCCAAGCAGAAGGGCTGGCCGAAGTTCTTCGTCGGGGACGCGCTCAGCAACCGCCGCGGTCAGAACGGTCAGAACACCCGCTGGTTCCTGGCGTTCAGCCGGGACAGCTTCAACGCGCCGTGGCGCGCGGCGTACTTGGCGACGTTCCCCGGCAACAAGGCGCCGCAGCTGAAGGTCACCGACGGCTTCGCCGAGGCGGTGCCGACGGACGGCTCGTCGGGGCTGACGGTCGATCCGGGCAAGCTGAGTCAGACGTACGCGGATTACCTCGGCACCGGCAAGGGCGACGCGTTCGCGCCGGGCCGGCAGACCGACGGGTGGCGGGCCCAGCGGGCGAAGGACGCCAACAAGCCGGGGGTCCGGATCCAGTGGGAGGACCAGGCGTCGAGCCTGCCGCCGGTGGCGCTGCGGACGACGGACGGCGGGGCGCTGGTGTTCTTCTCGACCGTCTACCACCAACAGAAGACGGTCTCCCAGGGGTGGACGATCACGGTGCCGGCGGAGGTGCGCGGCGTCATGGACAACCCGGTGAACAAGACCCAGCGGATGGCGTTCACGTCGGTGTCGGGTCAGGCCGTCACGGTGCCGGCGAAGGCCACCGGAGGCAAGGTCAAGGTGCTGTACCGGATCGAGGCGCTGGTCTCGGCGAAGGCCCAGTAGTCCGGTGACCTGGTAGCCCGGAGGCCGAGGCCCACGGTCCGGGTCCGGGTCCGGGAGGAACGGTCAGCGGCCGATGGGCCAGGCGGCCGTCTCGTGGTCCGGTTCGCGGCCGACGAACTCGGCGCAGGCGTCGGTGAGGGTCTCCAGCAGCGTCAGCGGGTCCGGCAGCGGGAGTTCGGGGCCGCGCAGCCAGCTCACGGCGGGCTGGTCGCCGGGGAGGGCGGAGGGCGGCAGCAGGACGTAGCTGCCGCGGCAGTGCCAGCGGAAGCCGGGATGCTCGTCGAGGGTCTCGGGATGGCAGTCCAGCTCGCACGGCCACCACTCGTCCTCGTCGTCGGGGGTGCCGCGGGTGGCGGTGAAGAACAGCATCCGGCCGTCGCCGAAGCCGGCGCCGCTGAGGCTGACGGGACCGACGTCGATGCCGGCGGCCTCCAGGCGGCCGAGCGCGGCGCGGCCGGCCTCGACGGGGACGTCGAGGACGTCGTGGGCCATGCCGGTGGCGGTGATGAAGTTGGCCTGCGGGAGGGTGCGGACCCAGGCGGCGACCTTGTCGCGGTCGGTGGTGGCGACGGTCTGCCAGCCGAAGGAGATGGGGTGGCGGCCGGGGGTGGGGCAGCCGATGCGCTCACAGGAACAGCCGTAGCCGGAGGGGTGGGCGGCGGGGGCGACCGGGAAGCCGGCGGCGACGGCCGCCATCAGCAGGTCCGCACGGCCGGGCGCGGCCGTTGATCCCGTGTCCGTATCGCCGCCCGTTCCGCTCCTCGGCCGGCGCAGCCACTGGGAGAACCTGCTCTTGCGTTCCATCTATCCCCTCACTTCGAGTCACTTCGAGCGGTGGTCTGGGGTCAATGCTGCCACCATCCTGGGCGCCAGGTGACCGGTGTGCGGATCCGGGGTGAACGCGGCACGGGCGAACAGGGCATTTCACGCCAACGGCGCCCGTCGCCGGGGTCTCAGCCGCGCGGGCGCAGGCCGCGGAGCACCTGGTCGACGAGGGTGTCCACGTAAGCGTGGGTGAGCTCACCGGTACGCATCAGCCAGCGCTGTGAGAAGGGACTCAGCAGCATCTCGGCGGCGATCCGGAGGTCGATGTCCGGGTCGAGCTCGCCGGCGTCCCGGGCGGCGCGGAGCCGGTCGACGTAGACGCGGGTGCCGGGTTCCATGAGGCGGCCGACGAAGGTGCGGGAGAGCTCCTCGTCGTTGGCGCCGGCGGCGGCGAGGGCGCGGTAGGGGGCCTGCCAGGCGGCGTCGTTGAACTCGTCGGCGGTGGCGCGGAGCACGGTCTTGAGGTCGGCGGCGAGGTCGCCGGTGTCGGGCAGGCCCTCGTGGTCGTACTCGTCGACGACAGAGCCGAAGGCGTCAAGGAGGACGGCGGCCTTGGAGGGCCACCAGCGGTAGATGGTCTGCTTGCCGACGCCGGCGCGGGCGGCGATGCCCTCGATGGTGAGCTTCTCGTAGCCGACCTCGCCGACGAGGGAGAGGGCGGCGTCGAAGATGGCGCGGCGGGAGCGTTCGCTGCGGCGGGTGGGGTCGGGGGCTGCTTTGTTGGCCATGGGCGGAGTGTAGCGAGAGGGAGGCGAGACGTATCGTCTTGACGAGACGGGACGTCTCACTTGAAGATGGTGGCGAGCGAGGGGCGAGACGAATCGTCTCGCACGGCGTGGGTGCTGCGTGCCCGCGACGCCCCTCCCCCATCGGACAGTTGACCCTCCACAGGAAGGAACTCCCCTCATGACCAAGGGACATGGGATGTTGGGCGTCGGCGGTACCCGGAGCAACCTCTCGCGGGGCACGCTGCGCGGCGGCGCGGGCGGCCGCGCGCAGGGGGCGTCCGGCGCGCCGGACCCGCAGGAGCGGCGGCGGGAGCTGCTACGGAAGATGCAGGAGCGGACCCGGAAGGAGTGAGCACCGCGCCCGCGCCCGACAACCGGCCTCAGTGCGGCCAGGCGTCGCCCCAGGCCGCGTCGCGGGCCTCGCGGTAGGCCGCACCGTGCCGCTTGGTGACGGTGTCGCGGCGCAGGGCGTCGTCCGCGGTGCACAGGTCCAAGAGGACCTGGCCCTTGCGGAGTTGGGGCTTGCGGACGACCCGGGCGGCGGCCGGCTCGGCCGGCAGGCGGGTGGCGGCGACGTAGGAGAACTTCTCGTCCTTGTAGGCCAGGGAGCCGCCCTTGACCTGACGGTGCAGCGAGGAGCGGCTGACCCGGGCGGAGAAGTGGCACCAGTCCTCCCCCGGGACGATCGGGCAGGCGGCGCTGTGCGGGCAGGGCGCGACGATCCGCAGGCCGGCGGCGACCAGTTGCTCGCGGGCCTCGCGGATCCGCAGGTAGCCCTCGGGGGTGCCCGGTTCGATCAGGACGACGGACCGGGCGACGGCCGCGGCGGCGACCACCGCGCGGCGGTCCTCGGGGCGCAGTTCGCCCAGGACGTAGGAGACGGTGACCAGGTCGGTGCCGTCGGGGACGGTGAGGCCGTCGCCGAGGGCCTGGCGGCGCCAGGTGACGTCCGGGAGGGTGCCGGCGGCCAGTTCGCGGCCGAGGTCGAGGGCGGGCTGCGCCCAGTCCAGGACGGTGCTGCGCGGGCCGTCCCAGGTGGCGGCGGTGGCCCAGGTGGCCGCGCCGGTGCCGCCGCCGACGTCGACGTGGGTGGCCGGGGACCAGTCGGGGACGCGGGCGGCGAAGGCGGCCAGCGCGGCGCGGACGGCCGCGAAGGTGGCCGGCATGCGGTAGGCGGCGTACGCGGCGACATCGCCGCGGTCCCGCAGGACGGGGGCGTCGGTGGGGGTGCGGCCCCGGTAGTTGGCGATCAGCCGCTCGACGGCCTGCGCGGCCTGCTTGGGGGGCAGGCCGTCGAGCAGGCCCGCCAGGGCGGCGCGCAGTTCGTCGTGCATTCGGGAGAGTTTACGGGGCCCGGGGACGGGGCCGTGCCGGTCAGGCGGCGGCCACCGCGCGGGCGAGGCGGGTGGCGGCCGCGGCGCGCGGGGCGCTGCCGCCGGTCCGGCGGCGCGGGTGGACGGTGTTGGCGAGCAGCACCAGGAAGGTGTCGGTGGCCCGGTCCAGGACGAGGCTGGTGCCGGTGAAACCGGTGTGGCCGGCGGCGCCCCGGCCGGCCAACTCGCCCATGAAGCACCGCTGGTCGACGGCGAAGCCGAGGCCGGGCGGATCGAGCAGGGCGGCGACCGCGGCCGGGCCGAGGATCCGGGTGGTGCCGTACGCGCCGCCGTTGAGCAGCGTCCGGCAGAGCACGGCCAGGTCCTGGGCGGTGGAGAACAGGCCCGCGTGGCCGGCGACGCCGCCCAGCGCCCAGGCGTTCTCGTCGTGCACCGCGCCGCGCAGCAGGCCCCGGTCGGCCTTGGCCCACGGGCGTCGCTGGTCCTCGGTGGCGGCCACGCCCTGCGGCGCGAGCGGGCCGTAGCCGGTGCTGGTCAGGCCGAGCGGGGCGGTGATGTCGTCCCGGACCAGGGCGTCCAGGCTGCGGCCGGTGCGGCGCTCCAGGAGCAGTTGGAGCGCGATGAGGTTGAGGTCGGAGTAGCGGTGCCCGCCCCGCGGGCCGCCGGTGGGGGCGGCCGCCTCGGCCCACAGCAGCGCCAGTTGGTCGGCGCGGTCGCGGTGCGCGTAGAAGGGGAGTTCGGGGGCGAGGCCGGAGGTGTGCCGGAGCAGGTCGCGGACGGTGACGCCGGGGGCGAAGGCCGGCAGGTGGGCGGCGACCGGCCCGTCGAGGGCGAGCCGGCCGCGCTCGACCTGCTGCACGGCGACGAGCGCGGTGAACAGCTTGCTGACCGAGGCGAGGTCGAAGACCGTGCCGACCCGCATCGGCTCCCACTGGTCGCGGGGCAGGTCCAGGCCCCGGTCGTGCTCGGGGTCGTAGCCGCGGTAGCGGACCGCCCAGCCGGCGGCGGCCTCGACGGCGACGACCGGGCCGCGGCCGGCCAGCACCACCGCGCCGGGACACCACGGCGGACGGCCCTCGGGCAGCGCGCACACCCCCGCCACCAGCCGCTCCGTCCAGGCGGGGTGCAGTCCCGCCTCGGCAGATGTCCCGGCCTTGAGTCTCGGTGCGTTCAGAGCCCAGTCCTCTCGCCGGCGGTGCGTCCCTTCTTACGCTGCCACGGACGACACATTCCCAGGAAGCTCACGAGCGCGAGAACGGCGCACGAAAGCTGGACGACGGCCATCGGTACGGCCGTCCGCTCGCCGGCGATGCCCACCAGCGGCGAGGCGACCGCGCCGAGCAGGAACGTCGAGGTGCCCAGCAGCGCGGAGGCGGAGCCGGCCGCGTGCGGGGTGCGCAGCAGGGCCAGGGTGTTGGTGCTGGGCATGATCAGGCCCATCGCGGACATCAGCACGAACAGCCCGGCGGCCACCGGGACCAGCCCGGCCTTCCCGAACACCCCGGAGGAGAGCAGCAACAGGGCGGTGGCGGCCAGTGTCACCACGGCCAGGCCGGTGCCCAGCACCTTGTCCAGGCCGACCCGGCCGACCAGCAGCTTGCCGTTGATCTGGCCGACCACGACCAGCCCGACGGAGTTGAGGCCGAAGAGCAGGCTGAAGGTCTGCGGGGAGGCGCCGTAGATCTCCTGGATGACGAACGGCGAGGCGGAGATGTAGGCGAAGAGCACGGCGAAGGCGAAGGCGCCGACCAGGAGGTAGCCGGAGAAGACCCGGTCGGCGAGGAGGTCGCGCATGGTGCGCAGCGCCGGACCGAGCCCGCCGAGCTGCCGGCGCTCCGGCGCCAGCGTCTCGTCCAGCCGCCACCAGACCAGGAGGGTGAGCAGCACACCGACCACGGTGAGCACCACGAAGACGCCGCGCCAGTCGGTGATCCGGAGGATCTGGCCGCCGATGAGCGGGGCGACCACCGGTGCCACCCCGGAGATCAGCATCAGCGTGGAGAAGAACCGGGCCATCGCCACGCCGTCGTAGAGGTCGCGCACCACGGCCCGGGCGATGACGATGCCGGCGGCGCCGGCCAGCCCCTGGAGCAGCCGGAAGGCGATCAGGATCTCGGCGTTGGTGGCGACCGCGCACAGGGCGGTCGCCAGGACGTAGACGACCATGCCGATCAGGAGGGGCCGGCGACGACCCCACTTGTCGCTCATCGGCCCGACGATCAACTGCCCCAGCGCCATACCGGCGAGGCAGGTGGTGAGGGTGAGCTGGACGGTGGCGGCGGGACTGTGCAGCGCGGCGGTGACCTGCGGCAGGGCCGGCAGATACATGTCCATGGAGAGCGGCGGCACCGCGGTGAGCCCGCCGAGGACGAGGGTCACGAGCAGACTGGTGCGGCGGGGCGCGGCCGCCGGTTCGGCGGGCGCGCCCCGCCCCACTATGTCGGGCCGTTCGCGGGCAACGTCCTGGCTCTCGGCGGCGGGAGCCCCGGGCTCCGTCATGAGCGTCTCCATGGGTCGGTGATGTCGCCCATGGTGACACGTACGTTGCCGTGGACGGCCCGCACGTTGTCGACGTCCCCGCCGTGAGCGTTGCGGTCTGCGCCCGCGGCGCCGATCCGCCTGCGCGGGGCGAAGCCGCTGCGCGGGGCGAAGCCGCTGCACGGGGCGAAGCCGCTGCACGGGGCGAAGCCGCTGCACGGGGCTTTTGGGGTGCGGTGACGGGCCTCCGGGGTGGGTGCGCAGGACTGCTTCGCTTTACGTCCTGCGCACCCACCCCTCCCCCCCCACCCCCCCCCGGGGTGGGGGGTAGCGTAGGTGGGTGGGACAAACAGCCGGGTGGCCAACTAC
>NZ_JBIVXW010000011.1:86371-163255 GCF_044769405.1 Streptomyces sp. NPDC090442 | reverse complement strand
GGTCCTGACCCGGCGTGCCGAAGAGGTACAGGATCAGGTCCTGGTCCAGGGTGATCCGGCCGAAGTCCATCGCCACGGTCGTGGTCGTCTTGTCCTGGACGTGGCTGAGGTCGTCGATGCCCGCAGAGGCGGAGGTCATCACGGCTTCGGTGCGCAGCGGGTTGATCTCCGAAACGGCGCCGACGAACGTGGTCTTGCCGACGCCGAAGCCGCCCGCCACCACGATCTTCGCCGAGGTGGTGGAGCGGGCCGGGGCCGCGCCGGGGCCGACCTCAGAGCTTGCGAAGTCCACTGAGCACCCTCTCCAGCAGCGTCACGTCCGGCGTGCCGCCCGCCTCGCCGCTGCCGCCCGGCTGGTGGATCGCCACCATCCCGGCCTCCGCCAGGTCCGCCACCAGGATCCGGGCCACCCCGAGCGGGATATGCAGCAGCGCGGAGACCTCCGCCACCGACTTCACCTCGCGGCACAGGTGGCAGATCCGCTGGTGCTCGGGCAGCAGACCGGGCAACTGGGACGGGTCGGCCGTGGTGCTGACCAGTGCCTCTATGGCGAGCTGGTAGCGCGGCCGGGTCCGGCCTCCGGTCATGGCGTACGGGCGCACCAACGGCTGGTCACCTTCGCTCCCGTACGGCGCTGAGCTGTAGGCACCGTACGGGCCGGAAGTGGCGGGTGGCGGGGTCATGAGTCCTCCGGACGGGACAACAGTCGGTCGTCGGGTTGGGCCGGTGGGGGGTGCGGCTCGGATGGATGAGGGGTCACCGGGTGCGGTGCGGCGCTGCGGACGCCGCGGGCACTCAGTTCAGCAGGCTGCCCTGCAGTTCTGCCCGCAGGTCGGGTGTCAGGACGGTGCCCGCGCGGTCGACCAGCAGGGCCATCTCGTAACCGACGAGGCCGATGTCGCACTCGGGGTGCGCCAGCACGGCCAGCGACGATCCGTCGGAGATCGACATGATGAAGAGGAAACCACGTTCCATCTCCACCACGGTCTGGTTGACGCTCCCGCCCTCGAAGATGCGGGACGCGCCGGAGGTGAGCGACGTCAACCCGGAGGCCACGGCCGCCAGTTGATCGGCGCGGTCGCGGGGGAAGCCCTCGGACATCGCGAGGAGCAGTCCGTCCGCGGAGACCACCACCGTGTGGGACACCCCGGGGGTGTTCTCCACGAAGTTGGTGATCAACCAGTTCAGATTCTGCGCCGCCTGGCTCATCGGACTCAACTAACGCTCCTGCTGGTGAGTGGGATCGACAGTGCCGTGGGTGCCGGTGGACGACGTCCCGGCCTGCCGGCCCTGCTGGATGCCCCGGCGGAGATTGGTCAGCCGGCCGCGCACGTCACTGGGTGCGCGGGAGACCTGCGGACCGCCCTGCGGGGGCTGCTGCTGCGCGGTGCCGGCGACCAGGTTGGCGCGCGGCACCCGGCGGGGCAGCCCGGACGTGGTGACCCCGCCCGAGGCCGGCTGGCGGACCTGTTCGGCCTGCCGCCACACCTCGTCGTTCGGCGAGGTCCGCCACTGCGCGTTCGCGTCGGCCGGGGTGCCCGGGCGGGCACCGTCGGCCGGGGCACCGCCGTTCGACGCCCCGGCCGGCGTCCCGCCGTCCTCGGGGGCGCCGCGGCGCGGCAGCGGCGGTACACCTGCGGCCGCCGCGGCCGGGGTGTTGAACCAGTTGGACTCGATGGTGTCGAAGATCGGGGTGCGGATGTCGCCGGCGCCGTCGCTCGGGGCCCCGTCCAGCGGGTCGCGCAACGGGTCGCCACCGAGCGGGGGCTCGCCGGCCTGCGCCCGACCGGCCTCCGGCCGCGGCGCCCGACCGGCCGGCTCGGCCGGCTCGCTCTGGGGGTGCGGGAACTGCCCGGTGGTCTCCAACTGGCCGGCGTCGAACTGCCCGGTGTCGAACTGCCCGGTGTCGGCGTCGGGGCGCGGGTGCTGCCCGGTGTCCTGCTCGGGCCGTGCGAACTGGCCCGTGTGCGCGTCGAGTTGGGCGAACTGCCCGGTGTCGCCGGGGCCGCCGGCCGCCCGGGCCGGCTCGGGGCCGGTGGCGGCCGGGGCCTCGTTCGGCGTCCCGCCCGGTCGCGGTCCGCCGAAGTCGGGCCGGGGGAACGCGGCGGTGTCGCCGGGGCCGGCGGCCGGCGCGGACCGCTTGAAGGGGTCGGCGACCTCTGGCTCCTCGTGGCCGCGCGGGTGGTCCTGGGCCTCGCGGGGCGCCATCGGCCAGTCGTCGTCGGCACCGCGGTCCCGGCGCACGCCCAGGGGCGCGTCGTCCGGCCGCGCGGGGTCCGCGGGGGCCGATCCGGCGCCGCCGCCCGGGAGTTCGGCCGCCGGGCCCGACTGCCGGGTCGGCAACTGCGGACGCTCCTCGCGCGGGGGCAGGCCGGCGGGCGGGGCCACGGTCGGGGTGCGGGCCTCCTCGGCGCCGCGGTGGGCGTCCGCGCCGCGGACCGGCAGTGCGGGCCGGGAGCCGTCGCCGGCCGGGCGGGCCTCGCCGCCGGCCGCCGGGGCGGACGGTGCGGTGTCGCGCCCACCGGGCGCGGGCGCACCGAAGGCGTTGGGGGCACCACCGGGGCCGCCGCGGCCGGGCAGCGGGGGCCGCCCGCCGGGGCCGGAGCCGACCTGGCCGCGCGGCTGGAGCCCGGCGAGCCGGCTGGTGGGCGTGCCACCGCCCTCCGAGGGGCTCTTGGCGGTGCTCGGCGCCGGCTTCTTGCCGCCCTGGGCGACGTCGACCGGCAGCATGACCAGGGCGGTGGTGCCGCCGGAGTCGGAGGGCCGCAGCTGGATGCGGATGCCGTGTCGCAGCGACAGCCGGCCGACCACGAACAGGCCCATCCGCCGGGAGACTGAGACGTCCACGGTCGGCGGGCTGGCCAGCCGCTCGTTGATCGCCGACAGGTCCTCGGGGGAGAGGCCGATGCCGGTGTCGTGGATCTCGACCAGGACGCGGCCGTCGGGCAGCGCGTGACCGGTCACCTTGACCTTGGTCTGCGGGGAGGAGAACGAGGTGGCGTTCTCCAGCAGCTCGGCGAGGAGGTGCACCAGGTCGTTGACGACCCGGCCGGCGACCTCGGTCTGCGGGACCGCGTTCAGTTCGATCCGCTCGTACTGCTCCACCTCGGACGCGGCGGCGCGGAGCACGTCGACCAGCGGGACCGGGCGGGTCCACCTGCGGCCCGGCTCCTCACCGGCGAGCACCAGCAGGTTCTCGCCGTTCCGGCGCATACGGGTCGCGAGGTGGTCCAGCTTGAAGAGCGAGGAGAGCTGGTCCGGGTCGGCCTCACGGGACTCCAGTTCGGAGATCAGCGAGAGCTGACGCTGGATCAGGCCCTGGGAGCGGCGCGAGAGGTTGGTGAACATCGCGTTGACGTTGCCCCGCAGCAGCGCCTGCTCGGACGCCAGCCGGACCGCCTCGCGGTGCACCTCGTCGAAGGCCGCGGCCACCCGGCCGATCTCGTCCCGGCTGTGCACACCGACCGACTCGACGGAGGTGTCGACGTCCTGCGGGTCCGACTCCGAGAGCTGCTTGACCAGTTCGGGCAGTCGGTCCTGGGAGACCCTCTGCGCGGTGTCCTGGAGGCGGCGCAGCGAGCGGACCATGGAGCGGGCCACGACGAACGCGCCGACCAGTGAGACGCCGAGGACCAGCAGGATCACCGCACCGTTGAGGATGGCGTCCTGGGTCGCGGTGTTGCGCAGCTCGCGGGCCTTCTGGTCCATCTCGGACAGCAGGGTGTCCTCGATCCGCGACATCTCGTCGATCTTGACGGTGTCGGAGTCGTACCAGTCCAGGTACTTGTAGTCCTGGCTGCGGATGCCGCCGCCGGTGGCGAAGACGCGGTGCGCGAACGCGGAGGCGGCCTTGATCTCGTCGTTGTGGCCGTCCAGGCCGCTGGTGAGCGCGCCGGCGTTGCCGCTGTAGATCTGCGAGAAGCGGTCCCGGGCGGCCTTCTCGTCGTCCTCGGCGGTGCGGCCGGCCTGCCGGTCGTTGGCGGAGAGCTGGGGGCCGCCGGAGTGCGCCAGGCCGGCACTGACCAGGGCGCGCTGGATCGACGCGTACTCCTTGGCCGACGAGAACGCGGCCAGGGCACGGGTGGAGCGGATCATCTCCGGGTTGCTGGTGGCCTGCGCCATGTCCTGCGAGAGGTCCAGCAGGGACGTGATGAGCTGGTTGTAGGCGTTGACGGTCCGCGCGACGTTGTTGTCGTCCTGGTAGGCGTTGGCGCGGATCTCGTTGAGGGTGTTGAGCTGGCGGCCGATCTCCAGGATGGTCGCCCGGACACCGGCCATCGTGGCGTCGTCGCCCTTGATGTCGTCGGTGGCCTGGTTGAAGGAGACCTTGGCGCGGTCGGTGGCCTCGCGCGGGGCGACCACGTTGGCGTCGTCCTTGACGTTGCCGGTGCCGGCCAGCGGGCCGGCCGACTTGTCCCGCTCCGCCTGCAGCGCGTCGGCCAACTCGGTGGCCTGCCGCGTCATCTGCGTCAGCAGCTGCATCTTGGAGAGCTGGTCCATGTTCTCCAGCTCGGTGTTGACGCGCAGGGCACCCAGGGTCGTCGCCGCGACGACGGGAAGGGCCAGCAGGGAGACCAGGCGGGTGCTGATGCGCCAGTTGCGCAGCGCTATTCGACTGCCGGGCCCGCTGGGGCTGTTCTTGGGCTTGCCGCCGTCCGCGGCGTCCTCGCCCGGCGTCTGACCGCGGTCTGTCTCACCGCGCAGCTCCGGGTCCGCCGCGGCGTTGCCATCCCTCTTGAAACGTCCCTGCACTAGCGTCGCAACCTCTGGACCAGGCGTCCCACCGCGGGGCGGCAGGACGGTGTCGAGTCGGAGGGGACCGCGAAGCCCCCAAGGCGGTCGTGATGACCGGTGAGCCACCCCCTCTGGCCGAGAGAGCGGCGCCACCGCGCGGCGCTTCTTCGCGCCCTGCGCGCCGGCGGAAATGTGCGGCGGTCCGTGGAATTCCAGCACAGTGCAGGATCTCCAACAAGGGCGGAGCGGGTCGCTGTGACATGGGTGACGCAATGTATGGAAAGCGTTACGACCGGTAGAAGGCGCCGCCGCCGAATTCGGACTTATGTCCGCGAGTCGACCACCCTCATCCTCTGTCCCAGGTGCGGTGATCAGGAGCGGAACGTGCGGTTCAATCCACCAATGTCCGTTTCGACCATGGATGTTGATCATGGGAAATGCGGCATATGTCGCACCCTTCGTGAGGAAACTCACAGGAAGATCGCCGAGTTTCCCGCTGATCCGCAGGGAATAGCGCGCTTAGCCTGACGCTTTACACAGTTGCGCAGAACGACAACGCGCAGAAATGCAACGTTCGGCAACTCTTCCCGACCAGACGCGAGGCATACCGCAGTGAAGACGACGATGATGTTCCGCAACATAGCCAACCCGCGGCGCACCACCCTGGCCCACCTCAAGGACGCCGACGAGCTCGGTGCCCCGGAGACCCAGGAGCACACCGTCGAACTGCCCCGCCAGACCGCCAATCCCCGCCGCACCGTCCTGAACGACCTCCCGAAGCAGGACGTCCCGGCCTAAAGGGGCGGCGGCCCGCCCAGGTCCCCGCGATAGCCTGGAGTGTCAACTCCGGCCAGTGATCATGAGGGGCAGCGGCAACCCGTGCGCATCGCCAGATTCTCCATCGACGGCACCGTCGGCTTCGGCGTCCTCGAAGGGGACGAACTCGACGTCATCAAGGGACATCCGTTCGCGGAGTTCGAGCGCTCGGGACAGAAGGTCCCCCTCGACAAGGTCCGCCTGCTGCCCCCGGTCCTCCCCAACAAGGTCATCGGCGTGGGGCGCAACTACGCCGAGCACGCCGCCGAACTGGGCAACGAGGTCCCGGAGACGCCGGTCACCTTCTTCAAGCCGTCGACCTCGGTGATCGGCCCCGGTGACCCGCTCGCCTACCCCTCCTTCTCCCAGGAGGTGCACCACGAGGCCGAACTGGCCGTCGTCATCGGCCGGATGTGCCGCGAGGTGCCCCGCGAGCGGGTGGCCGAGGTCATCCTCGGCTACACCTGCGCCAACGACGTCACCGCGCGCGACGTCCAGCGCACCGAGAAGCAGTGGGCCCGGGCCAAGGGCTTCGACGGCTCCTGCCCGCTCGGCCCCTGGATCGAGACGGACCTGGACCCGGCGGCGGTCGCCGCGGGCCTGACCATCCAGTGCACGGTCAACGGCGAACAGCGCCAACTCGGCCGCACCAGCGACATGGTCCGCCCGATCGAGGACCTGATCGTGCACATCACCGAGGCGATGACGCTGCTCCCCGGCGACGTCGTCCTCACGGGCACCCCGGCCGGGGTCGGCCCCCTCAACGTCGGCGACACGGTCGCCGTCACCATCGAAGGCATCGGCACTCTCACCAACAAGGTGATCAAGCGTGGCTAACGCGACCCCCGTCCGCGTCCGTTTCTGTCCCTCCCCGACTGGCAACCCCCACGTCGGCCTGGTCCGCACCGCCCTGTTCAACTGGGCCTACGCGCGCCACACCGGCGGCCAGTTGGTCTTCCGTATCGAGGACACCGACGCGGCCCGCGACTCCGAGGAGTCCTACAACCAGCTGCTGGACTCGTTCCACTGGCTCGGCTTCGACTGGGACGAGGGCCCCGAGGTCGGCGGCCCCCACGCGCCCTACCGCCAGTCGCAGCGGATGGACCTCTACAAGGAGGTCGCGCAGAAGCTGCTCGCCGCCGGCCACGCCTACCCCTGCTACTGCACCACCGAGGAGCTCGACGCCCGCCGCGACGCCGCCCGCAAGGCCGGCAAGCCCTCCGGCTACGACGGCGCCTGCCGCGAGTTGACCGCCGAGCAGAAGGCCGCGTACGAGGCCGAGGGCCGCACCTCGATCGTCCGCTTCCGGATGCCCGACGAGCCGATCACCTTCACCGACCTGGTCCGCGGCGAGCTGACCTTCACCCCGGAGAACGTCCCGGACTACGGCATCGTCCGCGCCAACGGCGCCCCGCTGTACACGCTGGTCAACCCGGTCGACGACGCCCTGATGGGGATCACCCACGTCCTGCGCGGCGAGGACCTGCTCTCCTCCACCCCCCGTCAGATCGCCCTCTACCGGGCCCTGATCGAGCTCGACATCGCCTCCGCCGTCCCGGAGTTCGGCCACCTGCCCTACGTCATGGGCGAGGGCAACAAGAAGCTCTCCAAGCGCGACCCGCAGGCCAACCTCAACCTCTACCGGGAGCGCGGCTTCCTCCCCGAGGGCCTGCTGAACTACCTCTCCCTGCTGGGCTGGTCGTTCTCCGCGGACCAGGACGTCTTCACCATCCCCGAGATGATCGAGAAGTTCGACATCGCGGACGTCAACGCCAACCCGGCCCGCTTCGACCTCAAGAAGGCCGAGGCGATCAACGCCGAGCACATCCGCCGGCTGGAGTCGAAGGACTTCATCGCGGCCTGCGAGCCCTGGCTGACCGCCCCGTTCGCCAACTGGGAGCCCGAGGACTTCGACCGGGCCGCGTGGGAGGCCATCGCCCCGCACGCCCAGACCCGCCTCACCGTCCTCTCGGACATCACCGCCAACGTCGACTTCCTCTTCCGCACGGAGCCGGTCGAGGACGAGGCGTCCTGGACGAAGGCGATGAAGGGCGACCCGGTGGCCCTGCTCACCACCGCCCGCGCCAACTTGGCGGCCGCCGACTGGGCGTCCGGCCCCGAGCCCCTGAAGGAGGCCGTCCTCGCCGCCGGCGAGCAGCACGGTCTCAAGCTGGGCAAGGCGCAGGCCCCGGTCCGGGTCGCCGTCACCGGCCGCACCGTCGGCCTGCCGCTCTTCGAGTCCCTGGAGATCCTCGGCAGGGAGCGCACGCTCGCCCGCGTCGACGCGGCCCTGGCCAAGCTGGCCGGCTGACCCGACCGCACCCCGCGGGACCCACGGGCCCGGAAGTCACCGCGCTTCCGGGCCCGTTCGCCGTCCACCCGCCGGCATTCCCTCTTGCCTCACCCCGCCCACCGGCCGCAAGATTCCCACCATGCCCCTGCGTGCCGTTCTCTGGGACCTCGACGACACCCTCTTCGACTACACCGGCTCCGACCGCACCGGCGTGCTCCGACACCTGCGCACCGAGGGGCTGCTGGCCGCGTACGGCGGCGAGGAGACCGCCCTGGCCCGCTGGCGCGCGGTCATGGAGACCGAGTTCGCCCGCTTCCTCGCCGGCGAACTGGGCTTCCAGGAACACCGCAGGGCCCGCGCCCGCACGTTCCTGGGCATCCCGCTGAGCGACGCGGAGGCCGACGCCTGGTTCGGCCGCTACGTCGCCCAGTACGAGGCCGCCTGGCGGCTGTTCCCGGATTCCGTGCCGGCCCTGGAGGCGCTGGCCCCTCTGGTCCGTCAGGCGATGCTCTCCAACTCCTCGACCGCCAACCAGGAGCGCAAGCTGACGACCCTGGGCATCCGCGAGTACTTCGAGGCGGTCCTGTGCGCCGACACCCTGGGGCACGCCAAGCCCGCCCCGGAGGCGTTCACCGCGGCCTGCGCGGCCCTCGCGCTGCCACCGGCCGACGTACTCTACGTCGGCGACCGCCTCGACCTCGACGGTCTGGGCGCCCGGGACGCCGGTCTGGTGCCCGTATGGCTGGACCGCGCGGGCGCCAACGAGCCGTCGCCACCGGGCGTGCACCGCATCCGTGGGCTGGCCGAGCTCCCCGAGCTGGTGCACGGGCTCATCGGTTTTGGAGCACCCTCCACGATCAGGTAATGTTCTTCCTGCGCCGCCCGAGAGAGCCGAAAGGCCCGGACCGGAAAGCGCAGATCAAGGAGAAGCCCCCGGCTCCGGGGGTTGCGCTTTGATGGCCTATGGTGTAATTGGCAGCACGACTGATTCTGGTTCAGTTAGTCTTGGTTCGAGTCCAGGTAGGCCAGCTCGCAGAGCTCATCTGCAAGGCCCCCGTTGTGTAGCGGCCTAGCACGCCGCCCTCTCAAGGCGGTAGCGCCGGTTCGAATCCGGTCGGGGGTACAGATCCTTCTCGGGGAGGCAGTCTGGGTCGCACCCACTGTCACTCACGCAGGATCGCTAGGGCCCCCGTTGTGTAGCGGCCTAGCACGCCGCCCTCTCAAGGCGGTAGCGCCGGTTCGAATCCGGTCGGGGGTACTGGTCTACACCACCATGGCCTATGGTGTAATTGGCAGCACGACTGATTCTGGTTCAGTTAGTCTTGGTTCGAGTCCAGGTAGGCCAGCTCGCAGAGCTCATCTGCAAGGCCCCCGTTGTGTAGCGGCCTAGCACGCCGCCCTCTCAAGGCGGTAGCGCCGGTTCGAATCCGGTCGGGGGTACGTCACAGGAAAAGGCCCTCCGCTTTCAAGCGGGGGGCCTTTTCCGCGTCTTGGGGACGGTGTGGGGCAACCGCCCTGCGGTGCGGGGGAGTTGGTGCCGGCCCGGTGGCAACGATCCGCGCCGCGCGGGGACTTGGGGCGACGGTCGGCGCGGAGGCCCGGGAGCGGGCCGGCCGGCCGCCGCGGGGGAGCGGGGCCGGCCGGTGGGGTGTCTCAGCCGCCGTTGCGGCGCAGGCCCTCGGAGAGGCGGGCGGCGGCGTCGATGACCGCCTGGGCGTGCATCCGGCCCGGGTGGCGGGTCAGCCGCTCGATCGGGCCGGAGACCGAGACGGCGGCCACCACGCGGTTCGAGGGGCCGCGCACGGGCGCCGAGACCGAGGCCACGCCCGGCTCCCGCTCGCCGATCGACTGGGCCCAGCCGCGGCGCCGTACGCCGGAGAGCGCGGTGGCGGTGAAGCGGGCGCCCTGGAGGCCGCGGTGCAGCCGCTCCGGCTCCTCCCAGGCCATCAGGATCTGGGCCGACGAACCGGCCTTCATGGTCAGCGTGGAGCCCACCGGGACGGTGTCCCGCAGTCCGGACAGCCGTTCCGCCGCGGCCACGCAGATCCGCATGTCGCCCTGCCGACGGTAGAGCTGGGCGCTCTCGCCCGTCACGTCCCGTAGATGCGTGAGCACCGGGCCGGCCGTGGCCAGGAGGCGGTCCTCGCCGGCCGCCGCGGCCAGTTCGGAGAGGCGCGGGCCGAGGATGAACCGGCCCTGCATGTCCCTCGCCACCATCCGGTGGTGTTCCAGTGCCACGGCCAGCCGGTGGGCCGTGGGTCGTGCGAGCCCGGTCGCCGCGACCAGCCCGGCGAGGGTGGCCGGACCGGACTCCAGAGCGCTCAAAACCAGTGCTGCCTTGTCGAGAACGCCGACGCCGCTAGAGTTGTCCATGCAACGATACTCGCGTCTCACAGTGTGAAACGCAAGTTCAATTTTCCAGCGAAGTCGTCACTCTGTAGCTGCGGCCCCCGACCAGGGCCCGGCGTCAGGCCCGCCAGGGGAGATTCGCGGGTCACCGCGCACACACGAGCAAGGCCGGCACTGCGGCCGGCCGGAGGGAAAGCGATGGGACGGACACTTGCGGAGAAGGTCTGGGACGACCACGTCGTCCGGCGCGCGGAAGGCGAGCCCGACCTCCTCTTCATCGATCTGCACCTGCTGCACGAGGTCACCAGCCCGCAGGCGTTCGACGGTCTCCGCAAGGCCGGTCGCACGGTCCGGCGCACGGACCTGACCCTCGCCACCGAGGACCACAACACCCCCACCCTCGACATCGACAAGCCGATCGCGGACCCGGTCTCCCGCACGCAGTTGGAGACCCTGCGCAAGAACTGTGCGGAGTTCGGCGTCCGGCTGCATCCGCTGGGCGACGTCGAGCAGGGCGTTGTCCACGTCGTGGGACCGCAGTTGGGACTGACCCAGCCCGGCACCACCGTGGTCTGCGGTGACAGTCACACCTCCACCCACGGCGCGTTCGGCGCGCTGGCGTTCGGTATCGGCACCAGCCAGGTCGAGCACGTCCTGGCGACCCAGACGCTGCCGATGGCCCCGTTCCGGACCATGGCCATCACCGTCGACGGCGAACTGCCCGACGGCGTCACCGCCAAGGACCTGATCCTGGCGATCATCGCCAGGATCGGCACCGGCGGCGGCCAGGGCTACGTCATCGAGTACCGCGGCTCGGCCATCGAGAAGCTGTCGATGGAAGCCCGGATGACCATCTGCAACATGTCGATCGAGGCGGGCGCCCGGGCCGGCATGATCGCACCCGACCGGACCACCTTCGACTACCTCCAGGGCCGCGACCATGCCCCGCAGGGCGCGGACTGGGACGCCGCGGTGGCGTACTGGCAGACGCTGCGCACCGACGACGACGCGGTCTTCGACGCCGAGGTCGTCATCGACGCCGCGTCGCTGGCCCCGTTCGTCACCTGGGGCACCAACCCCGGCCAGGGCGCGCCGCTTTCGGCGCGGGTCCCCGACCCGGCTTCGTACGAGGACCCCTCGGAGCGGTTCGCCGCCGAAAAGGCCCTGGAATACATGGGGTTGACGGCGGGTCAGCCGCTGCGCGAGATCTCCGTGGACACCGTCTTCGTAGGTTCGTGCACCAACGGCCGTATCGAGGACCTGCGCTCGGCCGCCGAGATCCTCAAGGACCGCAAAGTCGCCGACGGCGTACGGATGCTGGTGGTCCCGGGCTCGGTCCGGGTCGCCCTCCAGGCCGTCGAGGAGGGCCTGGACAGGGTGTTCACGGCCGCCGGCGCCGAATGGCGGCACGCCGGTTGCTCGATGTGCCTGGGCATGAATCCGGACCAGTTGGCGCCCGGTGAGCGCTCCGCGTCCACCTCCAACCGCAACTTCGAGGGCCGGCAGGGCAAGGGCGGTCGCACCCACCTCGTCTCGCCCCAGGTCGCCGCCGCAACGGCGGTTCTCGGCCACCTGGCCTCGCCGGCCGACCTGTCCGACGCCACCGTCGCCACGCCCGCGGGAGTCTGAACACCATGGAAGCATTCACCACCCACACCGGACGGGCCGTTCCGCTGCGCCGCAGCAACGTCGACACCGACCAGATCATCCCGGCCCATTGGCTGAAGAAGGTCACCCGGGACGGCTTTGAGGACGGCCTGTTCGAGGCGTGGCGCAAGGACCCCGAGTTCGTCCTCAACCAGGAGGCGCACAAGGGCGCCACCGTCCTGGTGGCCGGCCCCGACTTCGGCACCGGCTCCTCCCGTGAACACGCAGTCTGGGCACTGCAGAACTACGGTTTCAAGGCCGTCATCTCGTCCCGCTTCGCGGACATCTTCCGGGGCAACTCCCTGAAGAACGGCCTGCTGACGGTGGTCCTGCCGCAGGAGACCGTGGACCGGCTGCAGCAGTTGGTGGAGTCCGACCCCACCGCTGAAGTCACGGTCGACCTCGTCGGACGCGAGGTGCGCGCCGAGGGCATCACCGCCGGCTTCACCCTGGACGAGAACGCCCGTTGGCGACTCCTGGAGGGTCTGGACGACATCAGCCTCACCCTTCGGGAGGAGTCTTCGATCGCCGCTTACGAGGCGAACAGGCCCGCGTTCAAACCGCGTACCATCGAGGTCTGACCTCGGGTTTTATGGCTCAAAGGCTCATTGCGTACGATGCGCCCCCTGTGCAGTTGGCGGGGGGCGCATCGCCGTGTTGAGGCCGGTGTTGAGGCCCCGTGAAGCGACAACTCGCCGCAGATGGCACAATTAGCGCATGGAACGCGACGACCAACTCAAGCTCTACGGTTCCGTCGCCGACCGACTCAAGGACGCACACGCAAGAGTGCGGACACTGCAAGTCCCGGAGGGCGTACGGATGGCGCTGACCCGGAAGCTGCTCGTCATCACGGCCGCGGCTAAACACGATCTTGCGGACGCGGCAAGGCGTCTGGAGTGGTTCATGCATGACCTTGACGAAGGTCGTTATCCCGAAGATGTGCATGCCGATGGAAGTCCGTGAAGGTCGAGTCCGTTGCGGCACAAGGGTGATTAGCCCGTTTCGTGTTTGATTTGCGGTATATATCTGCCTAACGTGCGAAAAGGCTTGGAAACTTTCGTTCCAGCAATGTCTCCGAAGGGGAAGACGTGAACAAGGCGCAGCTCGTAGAAGCCATTGCCGACAAGGTCGGCGGCCGCCAGAACGCCGCGGACGCGGTGGACGCCGTACTGGACGCAATCGTCCGGGCAGTTGTCTCCGGCGACCGCGTTTCGGTCACCGGATTCGGCTCGTTCGAGAAGGTCGACCGCCCGGCCCGTTACGCCCGCAACCCGCAGACGGGTGAGCGCGTGCGGGTCAAGAAGACCTCGGTGCCCCGTTTCCGCGCGGGCCAGGGCTTCAAGGACCTGGTGAGCGGCTCGAAGAAGCTCCCCAGGGGCGGTGAGGTCGCCGTCAAGAAGGCGCCCAAGGGCAGCCTGACCGGTGGTGCCACCATCAAGAAGGCCGCGGCGAAGAAGGCCGCCGCCAAGAAGGCCGCGGCCAAGAAGGCGGCGCCGGCGAAGAAGACGGCGGCGAAGAAGGCCACCGCGGCGAAGAAGGCCACCGCCAAGAAGGCCACCGCCAAGAAGGCGGCGCCGGCGAAGAAGACGGCGGCGAAGAAGGCCACGGCGAAGAAGACCACCGCCAAGAAGGCCACGGCGAAGAAGACCGCGCCCGCCAAGAAGGCCACGGCGAAGAAGGCTCCCGCCAAGAAGACCACGGCGCGCAAGACGACCGCCAAGAAGACCACTGCTCGCAAGCGGTAATTGAAGCGGCGGCAACGCAACGCCATGCGCCGGGCCGGTCTCCCTTCGGGGAGCCCGGCCCGCGGTGCGTGATCCGTCAACGCCCCGTCTACGCTGGCCTCATGCAGGCGACCGCGTACACCTACGACGAGACGACCCGCGCCGGCAGCGTGCTGCTGGACGACGGGACCCCGCTGCCCTTCGACGCGGCGGCCTTCGACGCGGGCGGCCTGCTCCTGCTGCGGCCCGGTCAACGCGTGCGGATCGAGGTCACCGGCGAGGGTGTCGACCGCCGGATCGTCCTCGTCACGCTCCAGACGCTCTGAGCGGCGGCGGCACGACCGCACCCGGGGCGCCCGCGGCGTCCACGGCCACCGGGGCCTCCCGGCGGCCCGGAACGGCGCCGACGCCCGCCCACGCGGCCCAGCCCGGCACCCGCGGGGCCTGCCGCGCGGTGTGCGGGCCCACGCCCAGCGCCAGCGCGGCCCGCAGATCGTCGCCGGTGTCCACGTCCCGACGCACCGACGGCACGTCCGGCGCGGCGATCTCCCGGGCCCCGGACGCCAGGTGACGGGCCCGCGAGGCACCCCCGAAAGCCGGGTCCAATTCCGTACCGGAAGTCGCGGACAGAAGCGTTGTCCCGATATCCGCCGCATCCGCGAGAAATGCGCGGGGAAAAAGCGCGGCGGAATGGAGCACCACCGCCAGCTCGGCCGGGCGGAGCGCCGGCAGATCGGCGTTCAGCGCGGCGACCGGGGCGTCGGGTCGGTGGGCCCTTACCACGGCCGCACCGTGGGCCAGTGCGGCATTCAGTCCGTTGGCCGGAGCGTCCGGCACAATGCGCGCCCCCAGCGCCGTCAAGTGCTCCCCGGCCACCGGATCGTCCGTGACAACCGCCACATCCCGCACGTCCGCGCAGGCCAGCGCAGCCGCCACGGTGTCCAGTGCGAATGCCAGCGCCAACCGCGGCCGGAACTCCTCACCGGCGGCTTCGGAGAGCCTGCTCTTGGCCCGCACCAGCGGTTTCAGCGGTACAACGAGGCTCCAGCGCACATCCGCTCCGTCTCTTCGCATCGGGATCATTCTCACCTGCCGCCGGGCCTTTCCTTCAGCGACGGGGTTACGGTGTTCTCGACATAGCGGGTACACGGGGCGACACTTGTGCGGCTGCCGGCTCGCAGCAGCTTCGCAGGTCCCACAAGGAGGGTGTCCCAGTGTCCCGCCGCAGAATCGGCTTCTGGTACCGCTTGGCCGCGGTCATCTGCAAACCGCCGCTCTTGGTTCTGTTCAAGCGGGACTGGCGGGGAATGGAGCACATTCCGGCCGACGGCGGTTTTATTACCGCGGTCAACCACAACTCGTATCTTGATCCGCTCTCCTATGCGCACTATCAGTACAACACCGGGCGGGTCCCGCGATTCCTCGCCAAGGCCGGGCTCTTCAAGAGCGGCTTTGTCGGCATGGTGATGCGCGGCACCGGACAGATCCCCGTCTACCGGGAAACCACCGACGCCGCCACCGCCTTCCGCGCCGCCGTGAACGCCATCGAGAAGGGCGAATGCGTCGCCTTCTACCCGGAGGGCACCCTCACCCGCGACCCCGCGCTGTGGCCCATGCAGGGCAAGACCGGCGCCGCCCGGGTCGCGCTGCTGACCAAGGCGCCGGTCATCCCCGTCGCCCAGTGGGGCGCCAACGAGGCGATGCCGCCGTACGCCAAGGAGAAGAAGCTCCGGCTCCTCCCGCGCAAGACGCTGCGCGTCAAGGCCGGTCCGCCGGTGGACCTCAGCGAGTTCTACGGCCAGGAGCCCACCGCCGAGGTGCTGCGCGCCGTCACCGAGAAGATCATGACGGCCATCACCGTCGAACTGGCCGGAATCCGCGGCGAAACCGCGCCGGCCGAACCCTTCGACTACCGCAAGGAAATCGCCCGGGAACGGCGGGCCGCCCGCGAGGCCGCGCGGGCCACGAAGGCCGCCGAGGCGGCCCGTGCCGACGACGCCGTCCTGGAACCGGCCGAGTCCACCGCACCGGCCGCCCCCACGCACACCACCCGAAGCACCGGTCAGGCACAGGAGGATGAAGGCAAGTGACGCGCTGCGCCGTCTTCGGCACGGGGTCCTGGGGCACCGCATTCGCGATGGTGCTCGCCGACGCGGGATGCGAGGTGACCCTGTGGGGGCGTAGAGCGGCCCTCGTCGACGCCATCAACACCGGCCGCACCAACCCGGACTACCTGCCGGGCGTCGAACTCCCCGCGGGCGTACGGGCCACCACCGATCCGGCCGAGGCCGCCCGCGGTGCGGACTTCACCGTCCTCGCCGTGCCCTCCCAGACGCTGCGCGCCAACCTCGCAGAGTGGGCGCCCCTGTTGCCCTCCGACACCGTTCTGGTCTCCCTGATGAAGGGAGTTGAGCTGGGCACGGCCAAGCGCATGAGCGAGGTCATCGAGGAGGTCGCCAAGGTCCCCGCGGAACGCGTCGCGGTGCTGACCGGCCCCAACCTCGCCAAGGAAGTTGCCGCGAAGCAGCCCGCCGCGGCGGTGGTCGCCTGCGCCGACGAGGACGTCGCCCGCCGCCTCCAGACCGCCTGCCACACCGCGTACTTCCGCCCGTACACCAACACCGACGTGGTGGGCTGCGAACTGGGCGGCGCGGTCAAGAACGTCATCGCGCTCGCGGTCGGCATCGCCACCGGCATGGGCCTGGGCGACAACGCCAAGGCGTCCCTGATCACCCGCGGATTGGCCGAGACCACCCGGCTCGGGCTGGCCATGGGTGCCGACGCGCACACCTTCGCGGGCCTGGCGGGCATGGGCGACCTCGTCGCCACCTGCTCCTCGCCGCTCTCCCGCAACAACACCTTCGGCACCAACCTCGGCCGGGGCATGTCCCTGGCGGAGACCATCGCGGTCACCAAGCAGACCGCCGAGGGCGTCAAGTCCTGTGAATCCGTGCTGGATCTGGCCCGCAAGCACGGCGTCGACATGCCGCTCACCGAGACCGTGGTGGAGATCGTCCACGAGGGCAAGCCGCCGCTGGTGGCCCTCAAGCAACTGATGTCCCGCAGCGCCAAACCGGAGCGGCACTGAGCCCCCACCCGTTCCCACCGCCCCGCAACGGCGCCGGGGCGCGGCGGCACCTCCCGCCCCGCCGCGCCGCCGCAACCCCTACCAGCAGGTACCCTCAAGCCGATATGAGCAGCGAGACCACCTCCCACAAGCCCCGCGTCGCCGTCGTGTTCGGCGGCCGCAGCTCCGAGCACGCCATCTCCGTGGTCACCGCCGGAGCCGTGCTGGCCGCCATCGACCGCGACAAGTACGACGTGCTGCCCATCGGCATCACGACCGACGGCCGCTGGGCGCTGACCGCCGACGACCCCGCGCGGATGGCGATCACGGACCGGCGGCTGCCCAACGTGGCCGAGCTCGCCGAGGGCGGCGACGGCGCGGTGGTGCTCTCCGCCGACCCCACCAACCGCGAGGTCGTCTACAGCGAGCCGGGAGCGGTCCCCAAGGTCCTCGGTGAGGTCGACGTCGTCTTCCCCGTGCTGCACGGCCCGTACGGCGAGGACGGCACGCTCCAGGGCCTGCTGGAGCTGTCCGGGGTGCCCTACGTCGGCTCCGGGGTGCTCGCCTCGGCCGTCGGCCAGGACAAGGACTACATGAAGCGGGTGTTCGCCTCCTTCGGGCTGCCGGTCGGCCCGTACGAGGTCATCCGCCCCCGCGAGTGGGAGCGGGACGCCGCCGGGGCCCGCAGGAAGATCGTGGAGTTCGCCGGCGAGCACGGCTGGCCGCTGTTCGTGAAGCCGGCGCGGGCCGGCTCGTCCATGGGCATCAGCAAAGTCGACGACCTCGCCGGGCTGGACGAGGCGATCGAGGAGGCGCGGCGCCACGACCCCAAGATCATCGTGGAGTCGCTGCTGCGCGGCCGCGAGATCGAGTGCGGGGTGCTGGAGTTCGAGGACGGCCCGCGGGCCAGCGCGCCGGCCGAGATCCCGCCGGTCACCGCGCACGACTTCTACGACTTCGAGGCCAAGTACATCGACTCGGCCGCCGGCATCGTGCCGGCGCCGCTGACCGCGCAGCAGACCGCCCGCGTCCAGGAACTGGCGGTCGAAGCCTTCGAGGCGGCGTCCTGCGAGGGGCTGGTCCGGGCGGACTTCTTCCTGCTGGACGACGGCGAGTTCGTGATCAACGAGATCAACACGCTGCCCGGTTTCACGCCCATCTCGATGTACCCGCGGATGTGGCAGGAAAGCGGCGTCAGCTACCCGGAGCTCATCGACCGGCTCCTCCAGGCCGCCCTGCGCCGCTCAACGGGGCTGCGCTGAGCGGGGAGTTGGGGGCGGGCGAACAGATCCCCTAGGGAATGTGCGCGCCCCCTGCGGGGCCTCAACGTGCGTGCGGCGGGCGGGTATTCCCGGGCGTCAACCACGTACGTGCCCGCCGGCCCGCGCCGCCGCGGTGGTCGCGCGTGGTGCGTCGGTGGCTCGCCGGCACGTGCGAGGTGCCGGCCCGCCCGGCGCTGTGGTGTCTCGGCTCCACGCCGGTGCACCGCCGGTACGTTCCGCGGGTCGGTTCACACGGTCCGTCGGCAGCCTCGTGCCGGTGCGTCCGGTGCCGGTGGGGAGTCGCCAGGTCGGCCACCCGTCGGGCGCCGGTCACCTCCGGCGTCGGCTACACGCCGGCCGGGATGCTGTGCTTCACCGCGTCCGCGAGGTCCGGGAGGACGTTGACCTCCGGGGCGTACTTCCCCGGCACCGTCACCTCGACGTAGACCTTCCGCAGCACCGTCGTGAAGCGGTAGCCGTCGTCCTGCTTCTCGAAGAGCCACTGGACTCCGTCGACTTCCGCGGAGTCGGGGTTGGGGTTGTAATGTTCACTTCCGTGCCTGAGCACCTCCGGCTGGGGCACCCCGCAGCGCAGCTCCACGGCAGGATCGCCCCATATGGTAGTGAAGTCCGAGACCGGCTCGGCGGTACCCCGCGTGAGCCCGTCGACGGTCCGCGGCAGGTCCCGGTGGAGCGCCCGGCAGGCCCGCGCGGCGTCGCCCGTGGGGGAGGGCGCCGCGACCTCCGGGGCGGACGAACACCCCGCGACCGCGCACACCGCGACGAGCAGGGGCAGGGCGGCCGGGTACCGGCGTGGGGCGCGTATCACCCGGCCGAGCATACGGGGGAGCTAGAGATGGACCACCGGGCAGGTGAGCGTCCGCGTGATGCCTTCCACTTGCTGGACCTTCGCGACCACCATGCGACCCAGTTCGTCGACGGTGTCCGCCTGGGCGCGCACGATGACGTCGTAGGGTCCGGTCACGTCCTCGGCCTGGAGCACGCCGGGGAGCTTCGCGATGACCTCCGCCACCGCCGAGGCCCGGCCGACCTCGGTCTGGATCAGGATGTAAGCCTGTACCACGGAACCTCCAGGGCGGCTACGAGGATCATGTGGGAAGAAGGGACGCCACGGTACCGCGTCACCGAGCGGAGCGGGGAGACCCGCGCGGTGAACGCGGTCGGTGCGGCGCCGTCGTCAGCCACGTACGGACCGTCCGTACACATCGGAAGGGCAACAGCATGAAGGGCACCGTGGGCGAGCTGGGGGAGTTCGGGCTTATCAGAGAGCTCACCTCCCGGCTCACCTCCACTCCCGCCGTACGGATCGGGCCTGGGGATGACGCCGCGGTGGTCACCGCGCCGGACCGCAGGGTCGTCGCCAGTACCGACATTCTCCTCGAAGGCCGGCACTTCCGCCGCGACTGGTCCACCGCCTACGACGTCGGCCGCAAGGCCGCCGCGCAGAACCTCGCCGACATCGCGGCGATGGGCGCGGTGCCCACCGCGATCCTGCTCGGCCTGGTCGTCCCCGCCGAACTCCCCGCGACCTGGGCGACCGAGCTGATGGACGGGCTGCGCGACGAGTGCCAGGTGGCCGGCGCCGCGGTGGTCGGCGGGGACGTGGTCCGCGGCGACACCATCACCGTCGCCATCACCGCCCTCGGCGACCTGCGCAACCAGGAGCCGGTCACCCGGGCCGGTGCCCAGCCCGGTGACGTGGTCGCGGTGACCGGCTGGCTCGGCTGGTCCGCCGCCGGCCACGCGGTGCTCACCCGCGGCTTCCGCTCCCCGCGCGCCTTCGTGGAGGCACACCGCCGCCCCGAACCCCCGTACCACGCGGGCCCGGCCGCGGCCGCGCTCGGCGCCACCGCCATGACCGACGTCAGCGACGGGCTCGTCGCCGACCTCGGGCACATCGCCGACGCCAGCAAGGTCCGCATCGACCTGCGGTCGGCCATGATCGACATCCCCTCGCAGATGTCCGACATCGGCACCGCGGTCGGCGTGGACCCGATGCAGTGGGTCCTCAACGGTGGCGAGGACCACGCCATCGTCGCCACCTTCCCGTCCGACGTGAAGCTGCCCGCCCGTTGGAAGGTGATCGGCGAGGTCCTCAACCCCTCGGCACTGCCCCAGGTGACGGTGGACGGTGCCCCGTGGGCCAAGGCCGGCTGGGACCACTTCGGCGACAACGGGGACGCCGAGTAGATTCGCGGCATGGAGACACCACCCCGCGTGCTGACCGTCGCCGGCTCCGACTCCGGCGGCGGTGCCGGCATCCAGGCCGACCTGAAGACGATGCTGGCGCTGGGCACCCACGGCATGAGCGTGCTGACCGCGGTCACCGCGCAGAACTCGCTGGGCGTCCAGGGCGCGTGGGAGCTCCCCGCCGAGGCGGTGCGGGCCCAGTTCCGCAGCGTCGTCGACGACATCGGCGTGCAGGCCGTCAAGACCGGGATGCTGTCCTCGGCCGCGCTCGTCACCACCGTCGCGGAGCTGCTCGCCGGCCTCACCGCCCCGGTCGTCGTCGACCCCGTCGGCATCTCCAAGCACGGCGACGCGCTGCTGGCCGCCTCCGCCCTGGACGCGGTCCGCACCAAGCTGCTGCCGACCGCGACCGTCGCCACCCCCAACCTCGACGAGGTCGCCCAGCTCACCGGCGTGCGGGTCAGCACCGCGGACGGGATGCGGCGGGCCGCCGACGCGATCCTGGCCTTCGGGCCGCGCTGGGCGCTCATCAAGGGCGGCCACCTGCCGGCCGACGCAGCCGATGCCGCGGGCACCGCCGTGGACCTGCTCACCGACGGCGTCGAGGAGCACTGGCTGCGCGCCCCCCGTCACGACAACCGGCACACCCACGGCACCGGCTGCACCCTCGCCAGCGCCCTCGCGGCCCGGCTCGCCCGGGGGGACACCGTCCCGCAGGCCGCCGCGGCGGCGAAGGAGTACGTCAGCGGCGCGATCGCGGCCGGCTTCCGACTGGGCGCGGGCATCGGACCGGTCGACCACGGCTGGCGGCTGCGCACCCGCTGATCGCGCCGGCGGCTGGGCTCATGACCGTCCCCGTAGGACTCGCGACAGCCCGCCGACCCACGGCAAGAAGCCGGCCCACCGTGATGGTGGACCGGCTTCCTCAGCAACCGGCGGGGCTGCGCTACGGCTAAGGCGTCAGCGCGAGACCTTGCCGGCCTTGATGCACGAGGTGCAGGCGTTCAGCTTCTTCGGCGTGCGCCCGATCACTGCACGCACCGTCTGGATGTTGGGGTTCCAACGACGGTTGGTGCGGCGATGCGAGTGCGAGACACTCTTGCCGAAGCCCGGCCCCTTGCCGCAGACGTCGCAGTTGGCAGCCACGGGTCACTCCAAAGACTTCAGATGCACTTACGGGAAACCTGGCGGGTCGAGTGCATAGCCGTGCCGACGCCGACAGGAGAGGAATGGCCCGATTTTCATCGGGCAACCGGAGCAGCATACAACGACCGCTCCTGCAGGACGAAACTACCACGCACCCTCCGGCCCCCGCCCCGGCCTCCCGCCCCGACCGCGGCTACTGTGCGGGTGCATCCCGCGACCCAGGAGGACGATGTGCCAAACCCGCTCGACGCCGCCGCGGTCCGCACCTGGTGCGGTCTGGCCCTGGAGGCGCTCGGACGGGAACGCGAGCGGATCGACGCGATCAACGTCTACCCGGTCGCCGACGGGGACACCGGCACCAACCTCTACCTGACGCTGGAGTCGGCCGCCCGCGCGGTCGAGGCCGCCTTCGACGGCCACGCCTCCGCCGGCACCGCGCCCGGACTCGCGGACGCCGTCGGCGCCATGGCGCACGGCGCCCTCATCGGGGCCCGCGGCAACTCCGGCACCATCCTGGCGCAGCTGCTGCGCGGCATGGCCCAGGTGCTGGCCACCGCCCCGGCCGGCGGCAGCGGCGCAGCGGACGCCCTGCGCGCGGCGCTGCGGCGGGCCGCGACGGCGGCGTACGAGGCGGTGGCGCACCCCGTGGAGGGCACCGTGCTGACCGTGGCGACGGCCGCCGCCGACGCCGCCGAGCGCGCCGCCGACCGGCCCGCCGCGGTCGCGCGGGCCGCCCACGAGGGCGCCGCCGAGGCGCTGCGGGCCACCCCCGGGCAGCTCGCGGTGCTGGGCAGGGCGGGAGTGGTGGACGCCGGCGGCTGCGGGCTGGTGGCCCTGTTGGGGGCGCTCGCCGACGCGCTGTCCGGGGAGGTCGGCGCCGCCCCCGTCGCCGTACGGGCCGGTGAGGCGTTCCCGGTGGCGGCCGGTTGCGACGCGGCGGTCCGGGACGGCTGCGCCGATCCGCACGCCGGCGGCCCCGCCTTCGAGGTGATCTACCTGTTGGAGGCCGGGGACGCGGACGTGGCCGCGCTGCGCGGCCGGCTCGACCGGCTCGGGGACTCGCTGGTGGTGGTCGGCGGGGACGGGCTGTGGAACGTCCACGTCCACGTCGACGACGCGGGGGCCGCGGTGGAGGCCGGCATCGAGGCCGGCCGGCCGTACCGGGTCCGGATCACCCACTTCGGCGCCGGCCCCCGGGCCAAGGAGCCGGAGCTGGCGGCCCGGGCCGTGGTCGCGGTGGTGCCCGGCGTCGGGCTGGCCGGGCTGTGTGCGCAGGCCGGCGCGACGCCGGTGACCGTCCGCCCCGGGGAGCCGCCCGCCAGCGGCGAACTGGTCCAGGCGATCCGGCAGGCCCGCGCCCGCGAGGTGATGCTGCTGCCCAACGACCCCGAGCTGCGGCACACCGCGGCGGCCGCGGCCGAGCAGGCCCGGACCGAGGGCATCCGGGTCGCGCTGATCCCGACCCGCTCCGCCGTCCAGGGCCTCGCGGCGCTGGCGGTCCACGAGCCGGGCCGCAGCTTCGACCAGGACATGGTCGCGATGACCGCGGCGGCCGGCGCCACCCGCTACGCCGAACTGGCCGTCGCCGAGCACCGCTCCTGGACGATGGCCGGGGTCTGCCAGGCCGGGGACGTGCTCGGCCTGATCGACGGCGACGTCGCGGTGATCGGGCCCGACCTCGCCCGCGCCGCGACGGCTGTGCTGGACCGGATGCTCTCCGCGGGCGGCGAACTGGTCACCCTCGTCCTCGGCGCGGACGTCCCCGACGAGCTCGCCGCACACCTGCAACGGCACGTCCGGGAGCGCCACCTCGCGGTGGACACGGTCGTCTACGAAGGCGGCGAATACGCGGCGCCGCTGCTGATCGGCGTGGAATAGCGGGCGCCCCGATACGTGCCCCGATACGGCTTCGAAAACCGCGTCCCGGATATCTCCCGGCCCGGAATTCCCGACCGCGGAAAGCGGCGGTGGTGGCTCGTTGTCAGTGGCGTGGTGTGCAATGGAACGCGTGGCAGCGCTCGATGAACCCCTGAAGAAAATCCTCGGCGGCACCACCGCGAAGGTGCTGGCCGAGCACCTCGGCCTGGAGACGGTCGGCGATCTGCTGCACCACTATCCGCGCCGCTACGCCGAGCGCGGTGAGCTGACCCGGCTCTCCGACCTGCCGTTGGACGAGCACGTCACGGTCGTCGCCCGGGTCGCCGACGCCCGCGTGCTGAGCTTCAACCACGGCCGCGGCCAGCGCCTGGAGGTGACCCTCACCGACGGCAGCGGCCGGCTCCAGTTGGTCTTCTTCGGCAAGGGCATCCACAAGCCGCACAAGGAACTGGTGCCGGGCAGGCGCGCGATGTTCGCCGGCAAGGTCTCGGTCTTCAACCGCAAACTCCAGTTGGCCCACCCGGAATACGCCCTCCTCGACCAGGACGCCGACAGCGGTGCCGTCGACGCGTTCGCCAACCAGCTCATGCCGATCTACCCGGCGTGCCAGCAGATGGCCTCCTGGAAGATCGCCAAGGCGGTCGACGCGGTGCTGCCCAGTGCCCAGGACGCCGTCGACCCGCTGCCCCCGGCGCTGCGCGAGGGCCGCGGCCTGGTCCCGCTCACCGAGGCGCTGCTGAAGATCCACCGTCCCGGTACCAAGGCCGACATCGCCGACGCCCGCGCCCGACTGAAGTGGGACGAGGCGTTCGTCCTCCAGGTCGCGCTCGCCCGCCGCCGCCTCGCCGAGACCCAACTCCCGGCCGTGCCCAGGCGGTTGAGCCCCGGCGGCATCCTCGACGCGTTCGACGCCCGGCTGCCGTTCACGCTCACCGAGGGCCAGTCGAAGGTCAGCCGGGAGATCTTCGACGACCTGGCGACGGAGCATCCGATGCACCGCCTCCTCCAGGGCGAGGTCGGCTCCGGCAAGGCCCAGCCGCTGGACGCCCTGGTGCTCACCCCGCGCGGCTTCCGCCCCATGGGCGAGATGGCGCCGGGCACCGAAGTGGTCGTGCCCAGCGGGGAGATCGCCCTGGTGGACGGGGTGTTCCCGCAGGGCGAGCGGGAGGTGTGGCGGCTGGTGCTCGCCGACGGCAGCGCGATCGAGTGCGACGACGAGCACCTCTGGATCGTCTCCTCCCGCGCCACCGGCGAGCGGGTGCTGACCACCCGCGAGTTGCGCTCCGCCCTGCGGGGCGAGGACGGCCGCCCCCGGTGGTCGATCGCCCCGGCCACCCCGGTGGACCTCGACGACGGCGGCCATCGCCCCCTGGAGCCTTACGCGTTGGGCCGGACCCTCGGCGCCGGCGGCGCCGGCCCGACCGGCCGCGCCGTCCCCGACGCGTACCGCAACGCCCCCGTCAAGGACCGCCGGGCGCTGCTGCACGGCCTGTTGGACGCCGGCGGCGAGCGGCGCGGCACCGACGGCATCCTCCGCGCCGCCCCGGCCCCGCTGGCCGCCGACGTCGCCTGGCTGGCGCGCTCGCTGGGCGGCACGGCCCGCACGGCCCCCGCCGACGACGGCCGCGTCGAGGTCGCGTTGACGCTCCCGGAGGCCGGGGCGGGCTGCGAGCGCGCGGTCGTCGCCGTCGAGCACGTCGGCCGCCGGCCCGTCCAGTGCATCAGCGTCGCGCACCCCTCGCACGCCTATGTGACCGACCACTTCACGGTCACGCACAACACCATGGTCGCGCTCCGCGCCATGCTCGGCGTCGTGGACAGCGGCGGCCAGGCGGCGATGCTCGCGCCCACCGAGGTGTTGGCCCAGCAGCACCACCGTTCCGTCACGGAGATGATGGGCGACCTGGCCGAGGGAGGCATGCTGGGCGGCTCGGAGAAGGGCACCAAAGTGGTGCTGCTGACCGGCTCGATGGGGGCCCCGGCCCGCCGCCAGGCACTGCTCGACCTGGTCACCGGCGAGGCCGGCATCGTCATCGGCACCCACGCCCTGATCGAGGACGTGGTGCAGTTCCACGACCTCGGCCTGGTCGTCGTCGACGAGCAGCACCGCTTCGGCGTCGAGCAGCGCGACGCCCTGCGCTCCAAGGGCAAACAGCCCCCGCACCTGCTGGTGATGACGGCGACGCCGATCCCGCGGACGGTCGCCATGACGGTCTTCGGCGATCTGGAGACCTCGGTGCTGGACCAACTCCCCGCCGGACGGTCGCCGATCGCCAGCCATGTGGTGCCGGCCAAGGACAAGCCGCACTTCCTCGCCCGGGCCTGGGAGCGGGTCCGGGAGGAGGTGACCGCCGGCCACCAGGCGTATGTGGTCTGCCCGCGGATCGGCGACGACGAGGACGAGTCCGCGCCCAAGGGGAAGGCGGCCAAGGAGAAGGCCGCCAAGGGGAAGAAGCCCAAGGAGGCGTCCGCGGAGGCGAGTTCGCCGGAGGATCTGGCCGAGAAGCGCCCCCCGTTGGCGGTGTTGGACATCGCCGAGCAGCTGCAGAAGGGCCCGCTCGCCGGGTTGCGGGTCGCGGTGCTGCACGGCCGGATGGCACCCGACGACAAGGACGAGGTGATGCGCCGCTTCGCCGCCGGTGAGTTGGACGTCCTGGTCGCCACCACCGTCATCGAGGTCGGGGTCAACGTCCCCAACGCCACCGCCATGGTGATCATGGACGCGGACCGCTTCGGCGTCTCCCAGCTCCACCAGCTCCGCGGCCGGGTGGGCCGCGGCTCGGCACCCGGACTGTGCCTGCTGGTCAGCGAGATGCCCGAGGCCAGCCCGGCCCGCGCCCGGCTCGCCGCGGTCGCCGGCACCCTCGACGGCTTCGAGCTCTCCCGCATCGACCTCGAACAGCGCCGCGAGGGCGACGTCCTCGGCCAGGCGCAGTCCGGCGTCCGCTCCTCGCTGCGGATGCTCGCGGTCATCGACGACGAGGAGGTCATCGCGGCCGCCCGCGAGGAGGCCACCGCCCTGGTCACCGCCGACCCGGAGCTGACCGGCTGTCCCGAACTGCGGACCGCGCTGTCCGCCCTGCTGGACGAGGAACGGGAGCAGTATCTGGACAAGGGCTGACGCCGCACCCCGTCGTAGCCCCCGCCCGGCCGCGGCCCGACCCGTGAGAACGATCACGGGCGGCCGGCACCGGGGGCGGTCCCGCCGCGTGGGGGACGGACATATCGTGGGAGAGCGGAGCCCGGCCGGGCGCCCGCCCCTCTGTCGACCACGTTCAACGTAAGGACGGGCCCATGACCCGCGTGATCGCCGGCGCCGCCGGCGGCCGCCGCCTCGCCGTACCACCGGGCAACGGCACCCGCCCGACCTCCGACCGCGCGCGGGAGGGCATGTTCTCCACCTGGGAGTCGCTGGACGGCCCGTTGGCCGGCGCCCGGGTGCTCGACCTCTACGGCGGTTCCGGCGCGGTCGGCCTGGAGGCGCTCTCCCGCGGCGCCGCGCACGTCCTGCTGGTCGAGGCCGACGCCCGCGCGGTCCGCACCATCCAAGAGAACGTCAAGGCGGTCGGCCTCCCCGGCGTCGAGGTGCGTCCCGGCAAGGCCGAGCAGATCGCCGCGGCCGCGGCCCCCGGCGCCCCCTACAACGTCGTCTTCCTGGACCCGCCGTACGCGGTCGGCGACGACGACCTCCGCGAGATCCTGCTCACACTCCGTGGTCAGGGGTGGCTTGCGGGGGAGGCACTCGTCACCGTGGAGCGGAGTACCCGGGGCGGTGCGTTCGCCTGGCCCGACGGTTTCGAAGCGATCAAGGCCCGTCGCTACGGCGAGGGGACGCTTTGGTACGGTCGCGCCGCTTCGGTGTCAGCCGAATCGACGTCAGCAACCGTGTCATGAACGGACCGGAGAGCGAGGAGACGAAGTTGCGCCGCGCCGTCTGTCCGGGGTCCTTCGACCCCATCACCAACGGGCACTTGGACATCATCGCCCGGGCGTCCAAGCTGTACGACGTCGTCCATGTCGCCGTCATGATCAACAAGTCCAAGCAGGGCCTGTTCACGGTCGAGGAGCGGATCGACCTCATCCGGCGGGCCACCGCCGAGTTCGGCAACGTCGAGGTCGAGGCGTTCCACGGCCTGCTCGTCGACTTCTGCAAGCAGCGCGACATCCCCGCCATCGTCAAGGGCCTGCGCGCGGTCAGCGACTTCGACTACGAGCTCCAGATGGCCCAGATGAACAACGGCCTCTCCGGGGTGGAGACGCTCTTCGTGCCCACCAACCCCACCTACAGCTTCCTCTCCTCCAGCCTGGTCAAGGAGGTCGCGGCCTGGGGCGGCGACGTCTCCCACCTGGTCCCGCCGTTCGTCCTCACGGCGCTGACCGAACGGCTCCGCAACAAGGCATGACCCACCGTCCGGTGCGGTAGGACCGGCACATTCCTGACGGATCGTCAGTAGGTGTCGGGGCGGGGGATCCTGGCCGTACAGTCGTCCCGTTCCGTCCTTCCGATCCTGCAGAGAGTGGCGAGTCCAAGGTGGACGTCCAGAAGAAGCTCGACGACATCGTCCAGGCCGTCGGCAGTGCCCGGTCCGTGCCCATGTCGGCCTCGTGCGTGGTCAACCGCGCCGAACTGCTCGCCCTGCTGGAGGAAGTGCGCACCGCGTTGCCCGGCTCCCTGGCGCAGGCGCAGGAACTCCTCGGCGGGCGCGAGCAGATGGTGGAGGAGGCGCGCGCCGAGGCCGACCGGATCATCGAGTCCGCGCACAGCCAACGCGGTTCGTTGATCTCCGACACCGAGGTGGTCCGGCAGGCCCAGGACGAGGCGGACCGGCTCCTGGCCGAGGCGCGCGCCGAGGCCGAGGAGGTCCGCGCCCAGGCCGACGACTACGTCGACAGCAAGCTGGCCAACTTCGAGGTCGTGCTCACCAAGACCATCGGCGCCGTCGACCGTGGCCGGGAGAAACTGCTCGGCCACGGTCCGGGCCTGGACGAGCAGGGCTACGAGGACACCGAGGCCCCCGAGCGCAGCGCCGACCCCGCGACCCTCACGCAGCGCGCCGACGCCTACGTGGACGCCAAATTCGGCGCGTTCCAGGCCGTGTTGACCAAGACCCTGGAGGCGGTCGGCCGCGGCCGGGACAAGCTCCAGGGCGCCCGCGCGATCGACGAGCTCGGCGACCACCTCGCCGCGCAGGGCGACCCGCAGTCCGCCGCCGCGCCGCAGGCCGACGCGGACTACCTCGCGGGCCTGGCTGGCGTCTCCCTCATCCAGAGCGACCCGCGGCCGGCGCCCCCGGAGCCGCAGCCCGGCTACTACGACCAGGTCGCCGCCTACCAGCAGCCGACCGACTACGCCTACCAGCAGCCCGAGCAGGTCTCCTACGTCCAGCAGCAGGACCCGTACGGCTACGACTGGCAGCAGGCCCAGCAGCCGGCCGCCCAGATCCCGCAGCAGGGCTACGACGCGGCCGCCGGCTACCAGCAGCCGCAGGTGCCCCAGCAGGCCCAGCACGTCCCGCAGGCCCCCGGCAACCAGCCCGGCGCCCTGGACGAGACCAGCCTCTTCGACACCAGCCTGATCAACCTCGACCAGCTGCGGCAGTACGAGGAGCGCCGTCACTAGGGCCTGCTTCTCTGAGCCACGACCCGGCCGTGTCCGGCCGCGCACCGTTGCGCGGCCGGGAAGCGCAGGTGCGGATTGGGCCTAACGGGGGCCGTCCAGTATCCTGACTGTTCGGTCGCGTGTATGCCCGCGATCAACGCTGCCCGCACGCCGGACTCCGGCCGCGGACGGCGGATCACCGCAGTACGAGAAAGCAGGAAAGTCTTGGGCCCCCGCCTCGACCACCGTTCCCCGCTCGTGTTCGACACACGCGAGCTGGGGCGTCGTCCCGGCACGCTCAAGCGACTCTCCCGCTCCGTCGAGGCCCCCGCGGACCTCGGCAACGAGGTCATCGGAGCGCCCCAGGGCGCACCGGTCGAGCTCGACCTCCGCCTGGAAGCGGTCATGGACGGGGTGCTCGTTACGGGTACCGCCCGTGCGACCGTGAAGGGGGAGTGCGTAAGGTGTCTGGAGCCGCTGGAGCGAGTGCTCGAAGCGGACTTCCAGGAGATGTTCGCCTACCCCGACGCCGACGTCCGGACCCCCGAGTCCGGCGACGACGCCGAGGACGAGGAGGACACGTTCTACATCGAGGACGACCTGTTCGACCTCGAACCCGTGCTGCGGGACGCGGTGGTGCTGGCACTGCCGTTGCAGCCGGTGTGCCGGGAGAACTGCCCTGGCCTGTGCTCCGAGTGTGGGGCGCGGCTGGCGGACGACCCGGACCACCACCACGACGCCGTCGACATGCGCTGGGCGGCACTGCAGGAACTCGTCGAGCCCAACCAGGGCCACGAGAAGGACAATGAACCCCGCGACGGCGGGGATGAACCTCAGGAGAAGTAGCCGTGGCTGTTCCGAAGCGGAAGATGTCGCGCAGCAACACGCGCCACCGCCGGTCGCAGTGGAAGGCTGCGGTCCCCACCCTGGTTGCGTGCGAGCGCTGCCAGGAGCCGAAGCAGCAGCACATCGCGTGCCCGAGCTGCGGCACCTACAACAAGCGCCAGGTCATCGCGGTCTGAGCGGCTGGTGACAGGCACTGTGTCTAGCCCGAAGAAGGCAGAAGACGGCCACGCGTCACCCCGCAAGCGCGGCGACGATACGGCACCTACGGACACGGCCTCGTCCCTCTCGCTTCTGGAAGGGCGGCTCGGGTACACACTTGAGTCCGCCCTTCTGGTGCGTGCACTGACGCACCGCTCGTACGCCTACGAGAACGGCGGTCTGCCCACCAACGAGCGACTCGAATTCCTCGGGGATTCGGTGCTCGGCCTGGTGGTCACGGACACGCTGTACCGCATCCACCCGGACCTGCCGGAAGGCCAACTGGCCAAACTCCGGGCCGCGGTGGTCAACTCGCGGGCGCTCGCCGAGGTGGGCCGCGGCCTCGACCTCGGCGCCTTCATCCGCCTCGGACGGGGCGAAGAGGGCACGGGCGGTCGGGACAAGGCCAGCATCCTCGCCGACACCCTTGAAGCGGTGATCGGCGCGGTCTATCTCGACCAGGGCCTCGACGCGGCCGGCGAGCTGGTACACCGGCTCTTCGACCCGCTCATCGAGAAGTCCTCCAGCCTGGGCGCCGGCCTCGACTGGAAGACCAGTCTCCAGGAGCTCACCGCGACCGAGGGCCTCGGTGTCCCGGAATACCTGGTCACCGAGACCGGCCCGGACCACGAGAAGACCTTTACTGCTGCCGCCCGCGTCGGTGGTGTCTCGTACGGCACCGGCACCGGCCGCAGCAAGAAGGAAGCCGAGCAGCAGGCGGCCGAGTCCGCATGGCGCGCGATCCGCGCCGCGGCGGACGAGGCGGCGGGGAAGACGCCGGACGGCGTCGACCCGGCTCAGGCTTCGGGCGACACCACGTCGCCGGCACACTGAAACATCCGCTTCTGACCCCTCCCGGACGGCCTGGTCGGCCGCCCCGGGCGGGGTCAGAAGCCTTTCCGCAAGCCTCTCCGGGAGCCCGTTCCGGAAGTCCGGTGACTCCGCCCGCGGGGCCCTGACTTCCCGGCTCCTGCGCCCGACTCCCTCCCGGAGACCGTCCCGAAGAGCGTGAGGAGTGCCCGTGCCCGAGTTGCCCGAGGTCGAGGTCGTCCGGCGCGGCCTCGCGCGCTGGGTCAGCGGCCGCACCATCGACACCATCGAGGTCCGCCACCCGCGCGCCGTCCGCCGGCACCCCGCCGGCGCGGACGACTTCGCCGCCCGGCTGACCGGGCTGCGCATCGGCCCGGCCCGGCGGCGCGGCAAGTACCTCTGGCTCCCGGTGACCGGCGGCGGTCCGACCGCGCAGAGCGCCGCCGAGGGCATCGCCCCGGTCGTCACCCCCGACGTCACCCACGGCCTGGCGATCCTCGCCCACCTCGGCATGAGCGGCCAACTGCTGGTCCAGCCGCAGGACGCCCCCGACGAGAAGCACCTGCGGATCCGGATCCGCTTCGCCGACACCGACACCGACGTCCCCGCCGAGGCCGCCGGCACCGAGCTGCGCTTCATCGACCAGCGCACCTTCGGCGGACTCTCGCTGCACGACACCGTGCCCGGCGACCCCGACCTGCTCCCCGACGTCATCGCGCACATCGCCCGCGACCCGCTCGACCCGGCCTTCGACGACGCCGCCCTCCACGACGCGCTGCGCCGCCGCCGCACCACGATCAAGCGCGCGCTCCTCGACCAGACCCTGATCAGCGGCGTCGGCAACATCTACGCCGACGAGGCGCTGTGGCGCGCCAAGCTCCACTACGACCGGCCGACCGCCACCCTCACCCGCCCCCGCACCGCCGAACTGCTCGGGCACGTACGGGAGGTGATGACCGCCGCGCTGGCCGTCGGCGGCACCAGCTTCGACAGCCTCTACGTCAACGTCAACGGCGAGTCAGGCTACTTCGAGCGCTCCCTGGACGCCTACGGCCGCGAGGACGAGCCCTGCCGCCGCTGCGGCACCCCGATCCGCCGCCGGCCCTGGATGAACCGGTCCAGCTACTTCTGCCCGCGCTGCCAACGCCCGCCCCGGCCGAGCTAGCGAACCGCGGACCCGGGCGCCGTCAGAAGCCGAACAAGTGACCCGCCGGGGCTGCGGCCTGCGACGGAAGAAACGATCAACGCTGTGACCTGCGGTTGAGCCGCCAACGGTTGTCAGCGTTGGTCGTCGTTGAGCGCCCTTTCACGGCCCCGTGACGGCCCCGACCCCTCCGCCTCGACACCATCTCAACCCACCACCCACACCCGCTTCCATCCCGTACGCCGTCGACCCACACACCGTGGAGCAGGCGTGGTTCATGGCGTCCAGGTGGAGCGCGCCACTGTACGAACGACCTGGACGCCATGGGCCGCGTCTGCTCGGCTCTGCCTGGGTCGACGGCGTACGGGATGGAAGCGCCTCACGCACGCCACGACGGACCCGCAGCCGGGAGCGGCGCCCCCTGGCCCCCGGTGCCGGCCGATCCCCCGCCGGAGGCACTGTTTTGACCGGGATGGTGTGTACGGTGATCGACTCGTGGCCGCCGGCCTATCCACGTGTGGGCGCGCGTCGGCGCAGCGCGGGCGGAGCGGGCCGGAGGCGGGAGCGGCGCCCGCAGCGGAGCCGGGAGCGCGCCCGGCGAAGCGGAGCGCAGCCGGGGCTTGATGAGGTAGAGAATCCTGTAACAACTACGTTTTCCGCGAACCATGGAGGTTGGTGTGATCCTTCGCTGCACGGCGGCTGAACATGAGGGCGAACGCGTTGCATGGTCAATGCTCGACCTGACGGGACAGGCCGAGTTGGCACTCGCGCGTGGACGCTGCCCAATGTGTCCGCAGCAGCAGATTCTGAGTCCAGCCGATCGACTGTCGTCATGCCCTTGTTGCGGTTCGACCTGGACTGTCGATCAAGACTCCGCCACCTGCCTTCCGGGTGCTTCTACGGAGTATGGCGCTTCCTGACCTCGCAACCGTTCGTTGGGTCCGCTACTTTTGTAGATGAGTACCGGAGGAGATTGCATGCCCATCGACATCACCAGTGACCGGCCTGTGTTCAAGCAGATCGCGGACCACTACCGAGACGAGATCACCCGGGGCGTCTTGCGTGCAGGTGCAGCCCTGCCCAGTGAGTCGCAGATGGTGAAGACCTTTGGGGTGTCAGGAGGGACAGTCCGTCGCGCCCTGGACCTGCTGAGGGCGGAGGGCTTGGTGGTTACCGAGCACGGTCGGGGTACTCGGGTGCGTGAGCGTGGTGCTGTGGTGCGTTTGGCCTCCCAGCGTCTGACCCGGGCCAACCGGGCTGCTGGTTTGGGGGGCTTCGCTGCGGACATGCGGGCGCTGGGTCTTGATTACAAGCAGGAGGTTCTGTACCTCGGCAATGTCCCGGCGCCGGCCGAGGTTTCGGAGCGGCTCGACGTTTCGGCGGAGGCCCCGGTGTTCGCGCGTAGGCGCCGCATGTGGGGTGGCGGTGTCCCCATGCAGTTGGCTGACAGCTACTACCCTCTCGATCTGGTGGAGGGCACCCCGATCGTAGAAGAGGACGCCGGGCCGGGTGGTAGCTATGCGCGGCTGGAAGAGCGTGGGCATCGACTGGCTTCCTTCCGGGAAGAGCTTCAGGCGCGGATGCCCACAGAGGATGAGAAGAAGTCGCTTCGCCTCTTGCCTGGCGTGCCTGTCGTCTCGCTGATTCGTACGGCGATCGACACGGGCGGTCGAGCCGTAGAGGTCTTCGTGTCAATCGTGGCTGCTGACAAGCACGTGTTTCAGTACGACTTCTCCGCCGACTGACCCAGCTCAAGCCCCGAATCTAGGGGCTTGTTCTCTGCTCCGATACTCCTGTATAACAGTAGAGGAGTGAATGAGCTGAGCCTTTGGAGGGCAGCCATGGCCGTACCGCTTGTGCATGACCGCGTTTCCTCGACTGATCACGCTGCGCGGGCGTACCGCGCCCCGCTGTCCCGGACTGAAGAAGCGGTTCCCGCCGCTGCGCCGTGCATGTCGTGCGGTGCCTTGGTTGTCCACTGGCGGTGGGCGAACCTCGGTGGCGTCGGAGCCCTGGTCCACGACACGGCTGACGGCTGGGAACTGTGCCCGGTAGCCCAGCGGTTCGACTGGGCAACCGGTGCTCCGCTGTCCGGGGCGGCGGTGGCGGCATGAGCCTCAAAGCGCTGCCCGAGTTCTCGCTGACGTGGGCCGACGCTGACACCGGCCGCGCCCCGTGCCCCGGCTGCCGCTCGCGCCACTTCCCGTCCTGGACCCGCGTGCGGATCGATGGTCTGGAGGTGCTCACCCACGACGGTGACACGCTCTGCCCCGGTGACCCGATGTTCGGCGCCTTGACCGGCCCCGAGCGACTGGCCGTGGCCGAGCCGGCGGGGGTGGCGGCGTGACGTACTTCGATGACTCCGTAAATGCGGCTGAGATCGCCGACGAGAAGCGCGCCGAGTTGATCGGGATGTACCTCGACGCTCACGACGTGCGGCCCTACACCGAGTTCTTTCACGTGGTCAACGACGCGCACTACGCGGAGGAAGAGGCGAAGTTGCGCGGCCTGTACCCGCCCCTGGGACATGGTTACCCGCGGGAGGAGTACCTGTGACGGTCTTCCCCGTTGCCCCTGAGGCCGTGGCTGGTGCTGCGGCCTCCTTGGGCACCGACTCCGTGACGCTGGCGGACCTGCTGCGGGTGGCCAACTCGCCCGGCTTCGACCGCTGGCAGGACCAGGTCCGCCGCACCGGCGGCTGCTCCAACCCGATCCACCTGACGGGCCAGACGGTGACCCGCGACCGCCGGACCGGGGATGTCCTGTACTCCTACTCGACCGAGGGGGAGCCGGGCGGTCGTCTGCGGGTGGCCTGCGGCAACCGCCGCGCCTCGCGCTGCCCTTCGTGCGCCTGGACGTACGCGGGGGACGTGTACCACCTGATGCGTGCGGGGATCAGCGGTGACCCCAACAAGGGCACCCCGCGCACGATCCGGACGCACCCCCGGGTCTTCGCCACGTTAACGGCGCCCTCGTTCGGCCCGGTCCACAACCGCCCCGACGGCGGCAGGTGCCGCTGCGGCGCCCAACACCCCGACAACGACCCCGCCTTGGGCACAGCCCTGGACCCGGCTCGCTACGACTACGCGGGCGCGGTGCTGTGGAACAACCACGCAGGCGACCTGTGGCGGCGCTTCACCATCTACCTGCGCCGGGAGATCGCCGCCCGCGCCGGCGTGACGCAAGCAGCCCTGAAAGAAGCGTGCCGGGTCTCCTTCGGCAAGGTCGCCGAGTTCCAAAAGCGCGGCGCCGTCCACTTCCACGCGGTCGTACGCCTGGACGGCCCCGACGGCCCGGAGACTGAACCGCCGGCATGGGCCAGCGTGTCCCTGCTCGATGACGCGATCCGGGCCGCCGCTGCCCGCGTCAGCGTCCCCGTGCCGGAATCCAAGAACTTCCCTGCCCGCGTGCTGCGTTGGGGAGACCAAGTCGACGTCCAGGCCATCGGTGGACTCGCGCATGCGGAGCTGACCGAAGCGGCGGTTGCTGCGTACGTGGCGAAGTACGCCACCAAAGCCGCCGAGACCACCGGCACCGTAGACCGCCGCATCGGAGAGCTCTCCGAACTGGACAAGGTCGATGGCCTGCCCGGGCACACTCGGCGCCTGATCGAAGCGTGCTACCGCCTGGACGACGCCTACCCGGACCGCAAGTTGTGGCAGTGGGCCCACATGCTGGGCTTTCGCGGCCACTTCTCCACCAAGTCCCCGCGCTACTCCACCACCCTCGGCGCCCTGCGCCAGGTCCGCGCCGACTACCGCGCCCGCCAAGAACGCCGGGAACGCGGCTTCACCGAAGACCTCAACGACACGGAGGGCTCCACGCTGGTCCTCGCCCACTGGACCTACGCCGGCCAAGGCCACACGCCGGGCGAGACCTGGCTTGCCGCCTCGATCGCCCGGGATATCCGCCTCGACCGCGAAACCGCGCGCCAAGCGGTCACCGACCTACCCGGCCTGGATGACTGGGAGGTGTGCGCATGAAGCGGCCACTGCCCGACCGCTACCTCACGCCGGTTGACCTGGCGGACCTCCTGGGCGTCCCCGTCGAGACCGTCTACCAGTGGCGCCGCAAGCACACCGGTCCCCGCGGCTTTCGCGTCGGTCGTCACCTGCGCTACGACCCCGAAGACGTTCGCGTCTGGGTCGCCCAACTCATGGAAGAGGCTGCCTGATGGCCGGACACATCCAAGACCGCTGGTTCAAGGTGATCGACGGCCCGGACGGCAAGCCGATCAAGGTCAAGACCGACCGCCACGGCACGGGCCTGCGCTACCGCGCCCGCTACGTCGCCCCGGACGGCTCCGAGAAGTCCAAGAGCTTCCCCGACAAGCAAAAGCGCAAAGCCGAGGCTTGGCTCAACAACGTCGAGGCCGACATGTCGCGCGGCGACTACATCGATCCCAACGCGGGGAAGTTGACGTTCGCCCAGTACGTCGCGACGTGGTTGACGACGCAGACGACCGACCCGGCGACCCGCGAATCAGTGGAGAGCCGTCTTCGTCTCCACGCGACACCGCATCTTGGCACTCGACCTATGGCGTCGTTCCAGCCCTCGCACATTCGCCTCTGGATGAGAGCGATGGAGGATGCGGGCCTGTCAGCCGCGTACCGGAGGGGGATCTTCGCGCACGTCTCTACGGTCTTCACCGCTGCGGTCGAGGACCGGGTTATTCGAGAGAACCCGTGCCGGGCCCGGTCCGTGAAGGCTCCGCGCCTCGATCCCCGCAAGGTCAGGCCGTGGCCGTATGAGCGGGTCAGCCAAGTTAGGAACAAGCTGCCCGACCAGTACGCCGAGATGGTCGAGCCGGCGGCCGGGTGTGGGCTGCGTCAAGGCGAAGTCTTCGGCTTGGCAGTGGAAGACGCCGACTTCCTCGGTGGGGTGCTCCACGTCCATCGCCAGGTCAAGCTACTGCGCGGGCGTCCCGTGTACGCCCCTCCTAAGGGCGGCAAGGTGCGGGACGTGCCGCTTCCCGAGTCCGTCAGCTTCGCTCTTGCGGCGCACATCACCAGGTACCCGCCGCGGGAGATCACCCTGCCGTGGAAGACGCTCGACGGTGCACCGGTCACGGCGACACTGATCTTCTACAGCCCCGAGGGTCTGGCGCTGAACCGGAACCGCTTCAACGATCGTGTGTGGCGTCCGGCGCTGCGGGCTGCTGGCGTGCCGACCGGGCGGGATAACGGCATGCACGCGCTTCGGCACTTCTATGCCTCGGTCCTTCTGGACGCGGGCGAGAGCATCAGGGCTCTGAGTGAATACCTGGGGCATCACGACCCCGGCTTCACCTTGCGGACCTACACCCATCTAATGCCGGCGAGCGAGACGCGTACCCGGGCCGCGGTGGATCGCGTCTTCGGGAAGAGTGGAGCAACGGACGACGGCCCCGAGACGGCCCAGGAAGCTGGATAGGGCCCTGACCTGCGGCTTTCTTAGAAGCCGAACTCCTGGGTCCACCACGGCCCGCCGGGGCCGAAGTGGGCGCCGACGCCGAGGGTCGTGTACTCGCAGTTGAGGATGTTGGCCCGGTGCTCGGGGCTGCTCATCCAGACGTCCATCACCGACCGCGCATCGGCCTGGCCCCGGGCGATGTTCTCCCCGCCCACGTCCGCTATGCCCTGTGCGCGGGCCCGGTCCCAGGGCGTGTGGCCGTCCGGATCGGTGTGCCCGAAGAAGCCCCGCCGCGCCATGTCGTCGCTGAACCGCTGGGCCAGGCCGGCCAGTTGGTCGCTGGCGGTCACCGGCGAGCAGCCCGCCCGGGCCCGCTCCTGATTGACCAGCCGGACCACCTCGGCCTCGGCCGCGGACTCGGTGCTCCCGGCGGCGGTCGGGCGGACGCTCGGTGACGCGGACGGCCTGGGCGCCGCGGTGGTCGGCCCGTTGGTGGGCGGTACGGTCGGCCGGTCGGTGCCCTCCGGGGCGGGGGAGGCGGCGCCCGGGGACGCGGAGGAGGACGCGGACGGGGTGGCGCTGGGGGACGAGGGGGCCGGAGCGGTCCGTCCGGCATCCCGGGGCGCGGTCTCCGCGCCGCCGCTGCCCCGGCCCGTCGAGGCCGGGAGGCCGGCCGCCGGCGCGGCCGCGCCGCTCTGCTGCGGCTCGGCGTCCGACGGCGCATCGGCGCGGATCCGGTCGGGGCGGCCGCCGCCGCTCACCTCGAACCGCCCGCCGCCGGGCACCAGTCCGGACGTCACCGCCACCGCGCCCATCGCCACGGCCGCGGAGGCGCCGAGCAGCCCGGTGCGCACCGGCGTGCTCCGACGGGGCGCCGCCCGGTGCCCGCGCCGCCCCGCCGGCGCGCCCGCCGACCCGTCAACGGGCCCTGTACGAACGGCTTCTAAAGCGTGGGGAGCAGAGCGTCGATGGCGACCCATCCGCAGAGGTTCCTTCCGTCCCGCACCAAGACAACTCACTCGAAAGAGTGAGTCCTCGCTGTCGGGGGACTGTACGCCATGACACCAGGGACGGATGTGCTTGCTGAGCAATTGGCCGGTTAACGTGCACACATGAACGAGCAGGTGCGCATGACCGCGTGGGTACGCGGACGGGTCCAAGAGGTCGGGTTCCGTTGGTTCACCCGGGCGAACGCCCTGCGCATCGGCGGACTCATCGGCTTCGCGGTCAACCTCGGCGACGGCCGCGTCCAGGTCGTCGCGGAGGGGGCGAAGGACCGCTGCGAGGAGTTGCTGGAGTGGCTCCGTACCGGGGACACGCCCGGGGCGGTCGCCGGCGTCACTGAGATTTGGGCCACGCCGCGGGGCGGTTACGACGGCTTCGAGATCCGCTGACAGGGCCGCGCGGGCCCGCCTACCCGGCCTCCTCGGGTGCTCCCGCCGGTGCGCCTCCGTGAGCTGCTTACGGGAGATAAGCGCTGGTGGTTGCCAACTCGGCCGACCCGTGGAAGGCTGCCGCTGTACGGATGATCTCCACGCCCCGCGGGACCTTTCTGGCGAGTGGCGCGCCCTGTCACGGTGGCTGCGCACTCACGGGTGCCCGAGGATACGGGGCGTGATCGTGTTGACCCCCCATCCGTTTGGTGAGACTCTGGAATCCCCGCGCACCTTAGCTGTTTGGCATTGAGTACACCTGGAGAATGACAAGCACCGCGGGTGCGAATCCCTCACGACCCACACCGCTTCGGTCGGTCACTCATTGTGGAGGACCATCCATCATGGCAAAGGCGCTTCTCGGTTACGTCGGCGGCTCCGACCCCCGAGTCCTCGCCGAGATGCGACGGCTTCAGCAGCGCGTCCAGGACCTCGAATCCGAACTCATTCGGATGCAGGCCGAGAACGACATGCTCTCCGCTGCCACGCGTCGCGACGACTCGGTGCTCGACATCGACGTACCCCAGGCGGAGCCCGCGCTCACCTGACCCCAGACCGGGGCCGGACGGGCTGCACGCCAGCCGCTTGAGGCACCGCTCTTCTCAAGATCTGCAAGGGACGCTTCGGCGTCCCTTCGTCATTTCCCCCGTCGTTCCGCCCCTTGAGCAATTCCGTTTCGGTCGGGCTTTTCTCCTCCGGGCCGTCCGGGCATCTCGTGCCCCTTCGGTCACTTCCGTCGCGCGGTGTTTCCCCAGCCCCTCGGTGTCGTCCTTACCGCATGATGTGCCCCTCCCTTTACCCGGTGAAACCGACGTGTTCTCCGGCCTGGGAAACCGGGGGTGAACGGCGGCGGATACCCGGGGGCCGTACGGTCGTCGGAATGTTGCGGAGGGGGCGCGCGGGGCGGCCGGTATCGTACAAAGACGTGCATCTGAAGAGTCTGACCCTGCGAGGCTTCAAGTCCTTCGCCTCCGCCACGACGCTGCGGTTCGAACCGGGCATCACCTGCGTCGTGGGCCCCAACGGTTCCGGCAAGTCCAACGTCGTGGACGCGTTGTCGTGGGTGATGGGGGAGCAGGGGGCTAAATCGCTGCGCGGCGGGAAGATGGAGGACGTCATCTTCGCCGGGACGACCGGGCGGCCGCCGCTCGGCCGCGCCGAGGTGTCGCTGACGATCGACAATTCCGACGGCGCGCTGCCCATCGAATACGCCGAAGTCACCCTGACCCGGACGATGTTCCGCAACGGCGGCAGCGAGTACCAGATCAATGGCGACACCTGCCGGTTGCTGGATATCCAGGAACTCCTCTCGGATTCCGGTATCGGCCGCGAGATGCATGTGATCGTCGGCCAGGGGCAGCTCGACTCGGTGCTGCACGCCGATCCGATGGGCCGCCGGGCGTTCATCGAGGAGGCCGCCGGCGTGCTCAAGCACCGCAAGCGCAAGGAGAAGGCGCTGCGGAAGCTGGACGCGATGAAGGCCAACCTCGCCCGGGTGCAGGACCTCACCGACGAACTGCGGCGGCAGCTCAAGCCGCTGGGGCGGCAGGCCGCGGTCGCCCGGCGGGCCGCCGTCATCCAGGCCGATCTGCGCGACGCCCGGCTGCGATTGCTCGCCGACGACCTCGTCACGCTGCGCCGGGCGCTGGCCGACGAGATCGCGGACGAGGCGGCGCTGAAGGAGCGCAAGGAGGCCGTGGAGGCGCAGCTTCGGACGGCGCAGCAGCGCGAGGCGGCGTTGGAGGCGGAGGTCCGGGCGTTGGCGCCGCGGGTGCATCGGGCGCAGCAGACCTGGTACGAGCTGTCCCAGCTCGCCGAGCGGGTGCGCGGCACGGTGTCGCTGGCCGAGGCCCGGGTGCGGAGCGCGGCGGCGGCTCCGCCGGAGGAGCGGCGCGGTCGGGACCCCGAGGAGTTGGAGCGGGAGGCCGCGCGGATCCGCGAGCAGGAGGCGGAGTTGACGGCCGGCCTGGAGGCGGCGAGCCGGGCGCTTGAGGACACCGTGGAGCACCGGGCCGCGCTGGAGCGGCAGTTGGCCGAGGAGGAACGGCGGTTGCGGGACGCCGCCCGGGCCTTGGCCGACCGGCGCGAGGGGCTGGCCCGGCTCAGCGGTCAGGTGACCGCCGCCCGCGGTCGGGCCGCCTCGGCGCGGGCCGAGATCGAGCGGCTGGCCGAGGCCCGGGACGCCGCGCAGTCCCGGGCGGTCGCGGCGCAGGAGGAGTACGAGCAGCTCAGGGCCGAGGTCGACGGGCTGGACGCGGACGACGAGGAGATCGCCGGCCGGTATGAGGCGGCGCGACGGGAGTCGGCCGAGGCGGAGTCCGCGCTGAGCGCGGCGCGGGAGGCGCTGACCGCGGCCGAGCGGGAGCGCGCCGCGACCGCCGCCCGGCACGACGCGCTCGCCCTCGGGCTGCGCCGCAAGGACGGCACCGGCGCGCTGCTGGCCGCCGCGGACCGGATCGGCGGGCTGCTCGGGCCGGCGGCTGAACTGCTCACCGTCACGCCCGGGTTCGAGGTCCCGGTGGCGGCCGCGTTGGGCGCCGCGGCGGACGCGGTCGCGGTCACCGACCCGGCCGCGGCCGCGGCGGCGCTGCGGCTGCTGCGCACCGAGGACGCGGGGCGGGCGGCGCTGGTGTTGGCCGGCAGCCGGCCGGCGCGGGTGCCGGCGCCGGCCCGGGCGCGGGAGGAAGTAGAGGCGGTGGCGGTGGAGGCCGCCGAGCGGGCCGGACGGGGCGAGAGGTCCGGCGGGGCCGGCGGGGGCGGTGTCGCGCCGGAGCCGGGGGCGGGCGGCGGGCCGGTGTCCGCGCAGGAACTGGTCCGCGGGCCGCGGGAGTTGACCGCCTCGGTGGCCCGGCTGCTGCGGGACGTGGTGGTGGTCGGGACGTTGGCGGAGGCCGAGGAGGTGGTGGCGGCGCGGCCGGAGCTGACCGCCGTCACCGCGGAGGGCGATCTGCTGGGGGCGCATTTCGCGCAGGGCGGTTCGGCGGGCGCGCCGAGCCTGCTGGAGGTCCAGGCGTCGGTCGACGAGGCGGCCGCGGAACTCACCGAGCTGGCGGCCCGCTGCGACGAACTGGCCGAGGCGCGGCGGGCGGCGGAGCGGCGGCGGGCGGCATGCGCCGCGCTGGTCGAGGAGTTGGACGCCCGGCGGCGCGCGGCCGACCGGGAGCAGTCGAAGGTCGCCGGGGATCTGGGGCGGCTGGCCGGGCAGGCGCGGGCCGCCGCGGGGGAGGCGGAACGGTCCGCCGCGGCCGCCGCCCGGGCCGAGGAGGCGCTGGCGCGGGCCATGGAGGAGGCGGAGGAACTGGCCGCCCGGCTCGTCGCGGCCGAGGAGGCCCCGGGCGCGGCCGACGAGGAGCCGGACACCTCGGTGCGCGACCGGTTGGCCGCGGACGGGGCCAACGCCCGGCAGACCGAGATGGAGGCCCGGCTCCAGGCGCGTACGCACGAGGAGCGGGTCAAGGCGCTCGCCGGGCGGGCGGACGGGCTGGACCGGGCGGCGCGGGCGGAGCGCGAGGCGCGGGCGCGGGCCGAGCGGCGGCGCGCCCGGCTGCGTCACGAGGCGGCGGTGGCCGGGGCGGTGGCCTCGGGCGCGGGTCAACTGCTGGCGCACATCGAGGTGTCGGTGGTCCGGGCCGAGGAGGAGCGGGCCGCCGCGGAACGGGCCAAGGACGAGCGGGAGCGGGCGCTGGCGGGCGCGCGCGAGCAGGGCCGCGGGCTGGCGACCGAGTTGGACAAGCTGACCGACTCGGTGCACCGCGGCGAGGTGTTGGGCGCGGAGAAGCGGCTGCGGATCGAGCAGTTGGAGGGCCGGGCGCTGGAGGAGTTGGGGGTGGAACCGGCCGCGCTGGTGGCGGAGTACGGGCCCGACCAGCCGGTCCCGCCGTCCCCGCCGGCCGAGGGCGAGGCGCTGCCCGAGGACCCCCTGCACCCGCGGAACCTGCCGGTGCCGTATGTGCGGGCCGAACAGGAGAAGCGGCTGCGGGCTGCCGAGCGGGCGTACCAGCAGCTCGGGAAGGTGAACCCGCTGGCGCTGGAGGAGTTCGCGGCGCTGGAGGAGCGGCACCGGTTCCTCAGCGAGCAGCTCGAAGACTTGAAGAAGACCCGGGCCGATCTGCTGCGGGTGGTCAAGGAGGTCGACGAGCGGGTCGAGCAGGTCTTCACCGAGGCGTACCGCGACACCGCCCGGGAGTTCGAGGGCGTCTTCGCGCGCCTCTTCCCGGGCGGCGAGGGGCGGTTGGTGCTGACGAACCCGGACGACATGCTGGCGACCGGGGTGGACGTGGAGGCGCGGCCGCCGGGGAAGAAGGTCAAGCGGCTCTCGCTGCTGTCGGGTGGGGAGCGTTCGCTGACCGCGGTCGCGCTGCTGGTGTCGATCTTCAAGGCGCGGCCCAGCCCGTTCTACGTGATGGACGAGGTCGAGGCGGCGCTGGACGACACCAATCTCCAGCGGCTGATCCGGATCATGGAGGAGCTCCAGGAGAGTTCCCAGCTGATCGTGATCACGCACCAGAAGCGGACGATGGAGGTCGCCGACGCGCTCTACGGCGTCTCGATGCAGGGCGACGGCGTCTCGAAGGTGATCAGCCAGCGGCTGCGCTGAGCCCACCGGGCGGGGGCCCGTGCAGGCCCCCAACGCGCCTTCTTCGCCGGCCCGTCTTCACCTTCTCAAGATCAATTCAGAACTTGAATGGAGGCTGCGCTGGACGGGTGAGGAAGACGTCAGGTTTCGGGTATTGACTTCGAAACTTAAAGGCATAGTCTCTGCAACGTTGCTTTTACCTTCAAGTGGTGGGTACCCCCAACGTGTGCACCACTTGTAGGGCCAGCCCCCTACGCCCGGCAGCGCAGCCGGGCCACTGGAGTTCACGTTGACCAGCACCGCGCAGCCGACGGTCCCGGAAGGCCGCAAGGCCCAGCCGGACCACCTCGGCCATGTCATCTTCATCACCGCGGCTGCCGCGATGGGCGGCTTTCTCTTCGGCTACGACAGCTCCGTCATCAACGGCGCCGTCGAGGCGATCCGCAGCCGCTACGACGTCGGGTCCGCCGTCCTCGCGCAGGTGATCGCCATCGCCCTGATCGGCTGCGCGATCGGCGCCGCCACCGCCGGCCGGATCGCCGACCGGATCGGCCGGATCCGGGTCATGCAGATCGCCTCGGTGCTGTTCACCATCAGTGCCATCGGCTCCGCGCTGCCGTTCGCCCTGTGGGACCTGGCGATGTGGCGCGTCCTGGGCGGCATCGCGATCGGCATGGCCTCGGTCATCGGCCCGGCCTACATCGCCGAGGTCTCGCCGCCCGCCTACCGCGGCCGGCTCGGCTCCTTCCAGCAGGCCGCGATCGTCGTCGGCATCGCCGTCTCCCAGCTCGTGAACTGGGGCATCCTCAACCTCGCCCACGGCCAGCAGCGCGGCACCATCGCCGGCCTGGAAGCCTGGCAGTGGATGCTCGGCGTGATGGTCATCCCGGCCGTCCTCTACGGCCTGCTCTCCTTCGCGATCCCCGAGTCGCCGCGCTTCCTGATCTCCGTCGGCAAGACCGAGCGCGCCAAGGAGGTGCTCGCCGAGGTCGAGGGGCACACCGTGGACCTCGACGCCCGGGTCGTCGAGATCCAGGACGCGATGCGCCGCGAGCACAAGTCGACCTTCAAGGACCTCCTCGGCGGCAAGGGCGGCTTCCTGCCGATCGTCTGGGTCGGCATCGGACTCTCCGTCTTCCAGCAGCTCGTCGGCATCAACGTCGCCTTCTACTACTCCTCGACGCTGTGGCAGTCGGTCGGCATCAACCCGGAGAGCTCGTTCTTCTACAGCTTCACCACCTCGATCATCAACATCATCGGTACCGTGATCGCGATGATCTTCGTCGACCGGATCGGTCGCCGTCCGCTGGCGCTGATCGGCTCCGCCGGTATGGCCGTCGCGCTGGCCCTGGAAGCCTGGGCCTTCTCCGCCAAGACCGCGGCCGGCACCCTGCCGGCGACCGAGGGCACCGTGGCGCTGATCGCCGCACACGCCTTCGTCCTCTTCTTCGCGCTCTCCTGGGGCGTCGTGGTCTGGGTCTTCCTCGGCGAGATGTTCCCGAACAAGATCCGTGCCGCCGCGCTGGGCGTCGCCGCCTCCGCGCAGTGGATCGCCAACTGGGCGATCACGGCCAGCTTCCCCAGCCTCTCGGACTGGAACCTGTCCGGTACCTACGTGATCTACGCGGTCTTCGCCCTGCTCTCGATCCCCTTCGTGCTCAAGTTCGTGAAGGAGACCAAGGGCAAGGCGTTGGAGGAGATGGGCTAACTCCCCGCCAGCCCTCTCCTCAGTTCTCGCCGCTGCCCCGACTCACCCGAGTCGGGGCAGCGGTGGTTTCCGCACGGGGCACGCCGAGCCCGCCTACGCCAGGAGCCGGCTGTCGGCGGGTATCTCCACCCAGCGGCGGGGCGGGCCGATCACGGGCTGTGGGGTCGGCACGCGCAGTCCGGCCGCGGCGGAGGCGTAGGCCAGCGCGCTCGCGTCGTACAGGTCGTCCGGCAGGGAGCGGCTCCAGAAGCGGTGGGTCCAGTGGCCCTCGGGCGCCCCGTCGAGCGGCGGGAGGCCGAGCTCCTCGGACAGCTCGACGCGGCCGTCGCGGGCGAGCACGCCGAACGTGCCGCCCCGGGGGCTGACGTAGAGGCCGTACGCGGTGGTGCCCGGGGAGAGTGCGGCCAGCAGCGGGTCGGTGCCCAGCACGTAGGACGCGGGCTGGAGCAGGACGCAGCCGCCGGGCACGCCCGTCACGCCCACCGCGCGGTGGGCGTCGGCGCCGTACGGATCGAGGCCCCAGGAGTCCGGGTCGGACGGATCCGCCCCGGGGGCCGGCGCCCGCCCGGGGCCGTCGGCGGGGGCGCGGCCCAGCCGGCGGACCGCCTCCGCCTCGTCGACGCCGGCCACGAACGCCACCGACCTGCCCTCGGCGCGCACCCCGCGGAAGACCGCCGCCCGCTCGTCCGCGTCCCGCACGGCGGCGCGCTCCTTTGGCGACAGCGGCACCGCGCCCGGGAGGCCGGCGAACAGCGGGGCCAGCGCGGTGGTCAGCGCCAGCCGGCCGGGGGAGCGGCCGCCGAGCTGCGGGCGCCAGGCGTCCGCGCCGGCCCGCAGCAGCACCTCGGCGGCCGCCGCGGCGCCATGGCAGACGGCGCCCCACAGCGCGGTGCATCCCTGGTCGTCCGGGGCGTCCACCGCCGCGCCGTACTCCAGGAGCGCGGCGACGGCCCCGGGGGAGCCGTGGGCGGCGGCCAGATGCAGCGGGGTCTCCGGGGAGTCGGGGGCCAGGGCGGTCGGGTCGGCACCGTGCTCCAGGCGGGCCAGCACCGCGGCGGGGTCCCGCCACTGGGGCGGGGAGAGGAACTCCCAGTCGCCGCGAGGCGGTTCGGGCACGGGCGGTGCCCACGGCCGCGGCTCCGGCTCGGCCGGCCGGGCCATGATCGCGGCCGGGCCCGTGGCGCGCGTGCGGAACCCCCGCGACTCCGCACGCTCCGCCGGCGGCGCGGCGTCCGGCCAGACCTCCCGCGCCCCGCCGGCCGCCGCCCGCAGCGGCCCGGCGTCGACGACCGTGACCGTCTCGGGCACCTGCTGGTCCGGCCACTCGACCACCAGCTGGGTGGCGCCGGCCGGCGGCAACTGCGAGAGGTGCAGCTCCAGTTGGTAGTGGAAGGCGCCGCCGGAGCCGCCGCTCATCCGCAGGGTCGGGCCGCGCCGCTCGGCCAGCGGCCAGGGCGCGCCGTCGAGGGTGGTGACCTTCCGCCCGTCGGCCAGCAGCAGCCCGCAGCGCAGCGCCCCGTCGCCCGGGTGGCCGTGCGGCGCGGGCGGGCCGCCGGGACGGAGCCGCCGCAGGAAGACCGACAGCCGCATCGTCACCGACCCCGGCCAGACCTCCCACCCGGTGAGCAGGATCCGCACGTCGGGGCCCGCGCCGGCCTCGGCGACCTGCGGAAGCTGCGCCGGGACGAACCAGTGGGCGGGCGCGAACTCCTCGTCGTCACCGGGCGCGTACGGGCCCAACTCCAGGGTGTCCTGCGATGGTTCGGGGGGTGGGGCGGACGCGGGCAGACCGTCGAAGAAGCTCATGCACCGATCGTGACACCCGGCACTGACAATCGACCGCGTCGCGCCCGCGGTCCGCTCCGGCTCAGTCCGCCAGCCGCGGCGCGACCCGCTCCGCGAACAGTCGCAGCGACCGCCAGCCCTCCTCGACCGGCATGCCGCCGCACAGCGGATGCAGGATCAACGTCCCCTGGGCGCCGTCCTCTTGGGCCAGTCGCAGGCAGTCGTCCGGAGTGAGGATCCGGTAGACGCCCTCGGCGCGTAGGGCCGCGGCGTCCTGCGCGGTCGAGCGCACCGCGGAGTGGTTTCCGGCGGACTGCCAGGCCGCGTACCGCCGCGCCTCGTAGAGCAGGTGGTCGCCGTGCTCGGCCCAGCTGCGGTCCGGGTCCTCGGAGAGGTGCAACAGGCAGGTGTGCCGGGGTGGTTGGAGCACCCAGCCGGTCGTGCCGGCCGCGGCGCACTGCTCGTGGTAGTAGCGCTCCAGCTCCGGCAGGTGGGCGCTGGGGAAGAGCGGCAGCCCCAGGCGGGCCGCCCGTCGGGCCGCGGGCCGCGAGGCGCCCCCGATGAGCAGCGGTGGGTGCGGTCGGGTAAACGGGCGGGGGGTGACCCGGACGGTGCGTCCCCGGTAGCGGAACGGTTCGCCGGTCCAGGCGTCCAACAGCGCCCGGAGCACCTCGTCCTGGAGGGCGCCGCGCTCGCGCCACTCCTTGCCGTGCGCCGCGTACTCCTCGGGCCGGTAGCCGAGGCCGGCGACGGTGACCAGCCGGCCGCCGCCGAGCAGATCGAGCACGGCGAGGTCCTCGGCCAGCCGCAGCGGGTCGTGCAGCGGCGTGAGCAGGGCGGAGACGGTGACGCCGATCCGGCGGGTGGCGCCGAGGACGGCGCCCGCGAAGGCGAGCGGGGAGGGCATCCAGCCGTTGTCGGTGGCGTGGTGCTCCTCGGTCTGGACCATGGTCAGGCCGTGGTCGTCGGCGTACTGGGCCATCTCGACGGCGGCCCGGTAACGGGCGGAGAGGTCGCCCGGCGCGGCCGGTGGGCCGGCGAGGTTGAAGCGCAGGACCGTGGTGGGTGCGGCAGAACCGGCGGACATGACGGGTCCCCTTCGCCAGAGCAGGTGGCGAAGGGGACCGTAACTGACGATACGTCAGTTCACCAGGGGGAGGGGCGGTATCCGGCCGCCGGTCAGCCGACCTCGACGGTCGACCGCTCCTCGTCGGAGCCCGCGACGGGGGCCGGCTCCGGGGTGCCGGTCTCGCGGGCGGCCGGCAGCGCCGCGAAGACCACCGCGGCGATCAGGATGGTGGCCGCCCAGCCCAGGCCGTTCTGGCCCACCCAGGTGTCGGCCAGCGGGCCGGTGAACCACTGGACCTTGGTGAACGACAGGCCGGCCAGCAGGGCGACGCCCCAGGCCGTCATGGCCTGCCAGCAGAAGCCGCCCTTGTACCAGTAGCGGCTGGTGCGGTCGATGTTCATCAGGCTCGGCGCGTGGTAGCGGACCGCCTTCTTGCGGCGGCGGGCCATGTCGATGCCGTAGACGCCGATCCAGGCGGAGAAGGAGACCGCGAGCAGCGTCAGGAAGGCGATGAACTGGCCCACGAAGTCCTTGGCCACCAGCATCATGAACAGCCCGCCGATCAGGCTGATGGCGGCGTTGATGCTGACCGCCAGGGCGCGCGGCAGCTTGACGCCCATGGTCTGCGCGGTGAAGCCCGCGGAGTACATCGACAGGCTGTTGATCAGCATCATGCCGATCAGCGCGGTGATCAGGTACGGGATCGCGATGGCCGACGGGAGCACCTGGCCGAGGAAGGACATCGGGTCGGTGTTCTGGTTGGCCAGCTCCGGCTTGGAGACGGCCATCACGCCACCCATGACCACCATCGGGACCAGGACCAGGGCCGCGCCCGAGACGGTGGTGCCGACGATCTTCTTGCCGGAGGCCGAGTGCGGCAGGTAGCGGGCGAAGTCCGGGCCGGTGGGCACCCAACTGATGCCGCCGGCCGCGATGGTGCCGATGCCCGCGATCATCATCGCGCCGCTGCCCGGCGACTTGGCGAAGATCGCCCCCCACGGCATCTCGACGATCAGGTAGATCAGGACGACGACGCTGATGAGGCTGAAGAGGTACGTGGAGTACTTGTTGCAGACGTTGAGCGCCTTGCGGCCCATCCCGCTGATCAGGAAGGTGCAGGCGACGAAGCCCAACAGGGTCACCACGACCAGGACGTTGTTGGTCTGGATGCCGAACACCAGGCGGAGCACGGTCAGGATCGCGTAGGCGCCGCTGACCGCGTTGATCGTCTCCCAGCCGAAGCGGGCGACCCAGAGGATCGCGCCCGGGAAGTAGTTGCCGCGCACGCCGAAGGCGGCCCGGGAGAGCATCGCGCCCGGCGCGCCGCCCCACTTCCCGGAGACCGACAGCAGGCCGACGATCCCGAAGGAGATCGTCGCGGCGATCGCGGCGACGATCAGCACCTGCCAGAAGTTCAGGGCGTTGTTGATCACCAGGGAGGCGCCCATGGTGAGCAGCAGCACGCTGATGTTCGCCGCCACCCAGGTCGGGAAGAGCTCCCGGACCCGCCCCCGGCGTTCGTGATCCGGGACCGGCTCGATGCCGCGGGTCTCGACGGCGCCGTCGGCGTCGGAAGTGGACGTGGATGCAGACGTGGTGCTGGTGCCCATGGGTGCAGCTGTCTCCGTGCGGGGGTCTGGGTGGCACCCCCGGGAGAGGAGGTGCAGGCAGCGGCTGTGGTGCCTGGCCAGAAAAGTGGTTGCCAGGACTCTACGCGCGTTGCTCAGCCGCCGACCATCGTACTTTGTTCCAAGTTCTTTCGATCCGTCCGCTTGGACTCCCTGACGATCGCACGGAGCGCGGAGGCTGTCGATGAATCCAGTCACACCCCCGTGATCAGGACATACAAGACGCAGGGGACGCCCCTACCGCCCCGCTCGCCCGACGTCGGCCGGCTCCCGGCCCTCGCCCGGGGCCCGTCGGAGAGACGTACGTCTCGTTTGAGCGCGGGCGCGCTGCCACCGGGCGGCGCGATCCCGCCCCTCGGGGCATGGCGCGGCGGAATTGGTGCAAGGTGAACTCGATGAACGACAGCGAACCCGCCCAGGAGGCCGATGTGCCCGCCAAGACATGCCAGTGGTGCCAGGGCACCGGCTATGTGTCCCAGGCCCTGGCCTACGCCCCCGGCGTCGACCCGTTCCGCGGCCCGTACGAGACCGTTCAGCGGGCCGGCGAGTGCCGCCACTGCCAGGGATCGGGGATGTACGAGTCCGACCGCGACCCCACCCTGGAGCGCTGGCGAACCGAGGAGCGCAGGGAGTCCTGAGGCGGGTTCCCGACCGGGATCACCCAGGGCCCGCGGGAGTTGAGAGAACCCCGCCGGCAACCGGGACGGGCCCCCGGGCGCGTGCGGCCGTCCGCGGCGGGGTGTGGCTGATACTGGAGGGGTTATGGAAACCGTCATCCTTGCCGTAGTCATCGCCGTGGTCGTGCTCGGCGCGATCAGCGGGCTGGTCGTCACCGGCCGCAAGAAGAAACAGCTGCCGCCGCCCCCGCCGGCCGCCCCCAAGCCCTCCGTCACCGCGCCCCCCGTCGAACCGCAGGTCGGCGAGGAGGCCGAGACCCCCCGCGACGAAGAACGTCGCACCATCGAAGAAGTCGAGCTGCCCACGGCCGAGGCTCCCGAGGCCGAGGCCGAGGCGCCGTCCGCCGAGCCGGAGGCGCCCGCCGCCCCCGCCGTCGAGGTCCCCGAGCCGACCGCCGGCCGCCTGGTGCGGCTGCGCGCCCGACTCGCCCGCTCCCAGAACACCCTCGGCAAGGGCCTGCTGACCCTGCTGTCGCGGGAACACCTCGACGAGGACACCTGGGAGGAGATCGAGGACACCCTCCTCACCGCCGACGTCGGCGTCACCCCCACCCAGGAACTCGTCGACCGGCTCCGCGAGCGGGTCAAGGTGCTGGGCACCCGCAGCCCCGAGGAGCTCCGCAAGCTGCTCCGCGAGGAGCTGCTCGCCCTCATCGGCACCGACGTGGACCGCACCGTGCACACCGACGGCGCCGTCGGCAACGGCGGCGACGAGATCCCCGGCGTGGTGATGGTCGTCGGCGTCAACGGCACCGGCAAGACCACCACCACCGGCAAGCTGGCCCGCGTCCTGGTCGCCGACGGCAAGTCCGTGGTGCTCGGCGCGGCGGACACCTTCCGCGCCGCCGCCGCCGACCAGCTCCAGACCTGGGGCGAGCGGGTCGGCGCCCGTACGGTCCGCGGCCCCGAGGGCGGCGACCCGGCGTCGATCGCCTTCGACGCGGTCAAGGAGGGCATCGCCGAGTCCGCCGACGTCGTGCTGATCGACACCGCCGGCCGGCTGCACACCAAGACCGGGCTGATGGACGAGCTCGGCAAGGTGAAGCGGGTCGTCGAGAAGCACGGCCCGGTCGGCGAGGTGCTGCTCGTCCTGGACGCCACCACCGGCCAGAACGGCCTCGTCCAGGCGCGGGTCTTCGCCGAGGTCGTGGACATCACCGGCGTGGTGCTCACCAAGCTGGACGGCACCGCCAAGGGCGGCATCATCATCGCCGTCCAGCGCGAACTGGGCGTCCCGGTCAAGCTGGTCGGCCTGGGTGAGGGTCCGGACGACCTGGCGCCGTTCGAGCCCGAGGCGTTCGTGGACGCGTTGATCGACTGACGGCGGCACGGCGCGACGGCGGCGGCCCCCGGTACCCGTGGACGACGGGTACCGGGGGCCGCCGCCGTTCCCGTAGGACGGCGGGGTCGGGCCACCGGGAGCCCCGCCCCGAGCGTTCGGATCAAGCCAAGCCGGCGGGCGGGTGTCGCCGGGGATCACATCCGGCCAATGCGGCCGCGCGGGGCGGGAGATGACGACGACGGCCGGGCCCGCCCGCGCGCCCCGGCCGCCACGGCGCGCGCCGGCTCAGCGCCCCGGCGGGCCGGACACCGCCGCACCGGAGGCCGCCCGGTTGCACACATACGCCAGCGCACCCAGCAGCAGCCGGGCCTGCGGCGGGCAGCCGGCGGTGTCCAGGACCGGCTGGCGCAGCCAGCGCATCGGCCCCCGGCCACCGAGGTCGGACGGCGGCGCGGTGACGTGGTCGCCGGTGCCCAACGGGCGCAGGTCCAGATCCGCGTCGTCCCACCCCATGCGGTAGAGGAGGTCGGGCAGCGCGTCGGCCGCCCCCGGGGCGACGAAGAACAGCGCGCGCCCGGTGGGCGTGGCGGCCACCGGCCCCAGTGGCAGGCCCATCCGCTCCAGCCGCACCAGCGCGCCCCGGCCCGCGTCCTGCGGCACGTCCAGGACGTCGAAGGACCGGCCCACCGGGAGCAGCACCGCGGCGCCCGGCGTCTCCGCCCAGGCGGCGACCGCCTTCTCCAGCGTGGCGCCGGCCGGCACCTCGCGGGCGAAGGAGAGCGGATGGGCGCCCGGGGACGGGCAGTTGGCGGCCCCGCACGAGCACACCGTCCGGCCGCCGGCCCGCACGGCGCGCGCGCCGGGGACGACGTCCCAGCCCCACAGCCCGGTGTACTCCGCCGCCGCGGTGCCTTCGGCGGAGCGGACGCGGCGGCGCGAGCCGGAACGGAGGTCCCGGATGCCGCCGATCGTGAAACCCATGCCCCCTCCTTCGGGTGGTGCGGATGAGTGGTGACGAGTCGGCGAGTTGACGAGGAGACGGTTCTTCACGCTGGTGTTCACGCTCCGTCGGCGCATTGCGGTGCCGGTGGTGTGCCGTCACGCGCCGGGTGGCGAGGCTCGGTCCGCACGCCCTCGCGTGCACCGCTCCGCCCGCGCCCGGACGACCTGTGTCAAGTCAATCGCGAGAGGCGGCCGGGGAGTTCATTCAAAGGGGTGGCGAATGGTGGCGTTTCTGCAATCGCCCTCCCGACGGGCGTGATCGTAGGATTACTTTCGGTGCACGAACCCGCAGGGGCAACATTCGTACGCGTATGCCCGTGGCAACGCGCGAGGGGCGACGGCCGCAGGTGTGGCCGGATTCCGCGGTCGGGTAGATGTACCGCGGAAGGGGGGCCGCAACAGGCGGCATCCTGTGGGTGGTTCGCGGACAAGCGCTATCGGAATGGGGGCGTTCCTGTGGGCGGCACGGACGGCACCGCCGGCTCCACCAGCACGGACGGCACCGACGCCGTCAAACGTCCCAACGCGCAGTTGGGGTCGTGGTTCCTGCGCAGCGGTTGGTCCAAGGGCGAGTTGGCGCGACAGGTGAACCGCCGGGCGCGCCAGATGGGCGCCCACCACATCAGCACTGACACCTCCCGCGTGCGCCGTTGGCTCGACGGCGAGCAACCCCGCGAGCCCATCCCGCGGATCCTCTCCGAACTCTTCTCCGAACGCTTCGGCTGCGTGGTCGGCATCGAGGAGCTGGGGCTGCGCTCGGCGCACCAGTCCCCGTCCGTCTCCGGCGTGGACCTCCCCTGGGCCGGGCCCCAAACCGTCAACCTCATCAGCGAGTTCACCCGCAGCGACCTGATGCTGGCGCGCCGCGGCTTCCTGGGCACCTCGCTCGCGCTCGCCGCCGGCCCCTCCCTGATCGAGCCGATGCAGCGCTGGCTGGTGCCGGTGCCCGCGGCCCCGGGCGAGCCCGGTGCGCCCTCCGAGCGGCCCCGCCGCCCGGCCCGGCTCTCCCGCCCCGAGCTGGAGCTGCTGGAGGCGACCACCGCGATGTTCCGGCAGTGGGACGCGCAGTGCGGCGGCGGCCTGCGGCGCAAGGCGGTGGTCGGCCAGCTCCACGAGGTCACCGACCTGCTCCAGGAGCCCCAGCCGCCCGAGATCGCCCGGCGGTTGTTCAAGGTCGCCGCCGAACTCGCCGAGCTGGCCGGCTGGATGAGCTACGACATCGGCCTCCAGCCCACCGCCCAGAAGTACTTCGTCCTCGCGCTGCACGCCTCCAAGGAGGCCGGCGACCGCCCGCTCGGCTCGTACATCCTCTCCAGCATGAGCCGGCAGATGATCCATCTCGGCCGGCCCGACGACGCGTTGGAGCTCGTCCACCTCGCCCAGTACGGCAGCCGGGAGACCGCCACCCCCCGCACCCAGGCGATGTTGTATGCGATGGAGGCCCGGTCCTACGCCGGCATGGGCCAGCCCAGCAAGGTCAAGCGCGCGGTGCGGATGGCCGAGGACACCTTCTCCGACATCACCGCCGGCGAACCCGATCCGGACTGGATCCGCTTCTTCTCCGAGGCCGAACTCAACGCCGAGAACGCCCACTCCTACCGCGACCTCGCCTACGTCGCCGGCCGCAGCCCCACCTACGCCTCGCTCGCCGAGCCGGTCATGCGCCGCGCCGTCGAACTGTTCGCCAAGGATCCCGAGCACCAGCGCTCCTACGCGCTCAACCTCATCGGCATGGCCACCGTCCACCTGCTCCAGAAGGAGCCGGAGCGGTGCGCCGAGATGGCCCAGCAGGCGATACCGTTCGCCCGTCAGGTCCGCTCCGAACGGGTCAACAACCGGCTGCGCAAGACGGTGGACACCGCCCTGCGGGAGTTCGGCACCGTCGGCGAGGTCGTCGAGCTCAGCGACGAGCTCTGCCGGCAGCTCCCGGAGACCGCCGTCGCCGGCTGAGCGGACCGCCGCGACGCACGGGGAGTTCATCGCGGCGTAACACGCAGGACGACTTCGTCACCCCGGTGAAACACCGGCAAGGTTTGGCCGAAACGGCGCCGCGACACCCTCATCGCGAAGCCGGCCCACCCCCACCCGCACGGGCCGCATCGACGACGAGGAGACGCCGATGCCCCCAGGCATCCTTCCGCTCGCAGACGGCCTGGCGGAAAAAGCCACGCTCAGCCCCGCCAACACCGGGTTCGTGCTCGTCTGCTCCGCCCTGGTGATGCTGATGACCCCCGGCCTGGCCTTCTTCTACGGCGGCATGGTCCGGGTCAAGAGCGTGCTGAACATGCTGATGATGAGCTTCATCAGCCTCGGCATCGTCACCCTCCTGTGGGTGCTCTACGGCTTCGGGCTGGCCTTCGGCACCGACGCCGGCGGCGTCATCGGCTGGAACGGCGACTTCGCCGGCCTCGGCCACATCGGCCTGACCCAGCTCTGGGGCACCAGCACCATCCCGATCTACGTCTTCGCTGTCTTCCAACTGATGTTCGCGGTGCTCACCCCCGCGCTGATCAGCGGCGCCCTCGCCGACCGGGTGAAGTTCACCGCCTGGGCGCTCTTCATCGCCCTGTGGGTCACCGTCGTCTACTTCCCGGTCGCCCACTGGGTGTGGGCCGACGGCGGCTGGCTGTTCAAACTGGGCGTCATCGACTTCGCCGGCGGCACCGCCGTGCACATCAACGCCGGTGCCGCGGCGCTCGGCGTGATCCTCGTCGTCGGCAAGCGCATCGGCTTCAAGAAGGACCCGATGCGGCCGCACAGCCTGCCGCTGGTGATGCTCGGCGCCGGCCTGCTGTGGTTCGGCTGGTTCGGCTTCAACGCCGGCTCCTGGCTGGGCAACGACGACGGCGTCGCCGCGGTCGCCTTCCTCAACACCCAGGTCGCCACCGGCGCCGCGATGCTCGGCTGGCTCGGCTACGAAAAGCTCCGGCACGGCTCGTTCACCACCCTCGGCGCGGCCTCCGGCGCGGTCGCCGGCCTGGTGGCCATCACCCCCGCGTGCGGCGCGGTCAGCCCGCTTGGCGCGATCGCGCTCGGCGTGATCGCCGGGGTGCTGTGCGCGATGGCCGTCGGCCTCAAGTACCGCTTCGGATACGACGATTCCCTCGACGTGATCGGCGTCCACCTCGTCGGCGGCATCGTCGGCTCGCTGCTGGTCGGGCTGTTCGCCACCGGCGGCGTGCAGAGCCACGCCAAGGGCCTCTTCTACGGCGGCGGCTTCGCCCAACTCGGCAAGCAGACCGTCGGTGTGGTCTGCGTCCTGCTGTACTCGCTGGTCGTCTCCTACGTCCTTGCCAAGGCCATCGACCTGGTGATGGGCTTCCGGGTCGGCGAGGACGAGGAGATCACCGGCGTCGACCAGGCCGCACACGCCGAGACCGCCTACGACTTCGCCGGCGCGGGCGGCGGCACCGCGGCCCGCAGGACCACGGCACTGGGCGAATCCCCGACCAAGAAGGTGGACGCGTGAAGCTCATCACGGCAGTAATCAAGCCGCACCGGCTCGACGAGGTGAAGGACGCCCTCCAGGCGTTCGGGGTGCACGGCCTGACCGTCACCGAGGCCAGCGGCTACGGACGGCAGCGCGGGCACACCGAGGTGTACCGGGGCGCCGAGTACACCGTCGACCTGGTGCCCAAGATCCGGATCGAGGTGCTCGTCGAGGACGCGGACGCCGAGGAGTTGGTGGAGGTCGTCGTCAAGGCCGCCCGCACCGGCAAGATCGGCGACGGGAAGGTGTGGAGCGTGCCCGTCGAGGAGGCCGTGCGGGTGCGGACCGGGGAGCGCGGACCCGACGCGCTGTGAGCCGCCGGCGGCGGGCGGCGGGGGACGACCGGAGCGCCGCGGGGGACAACACGACCGAGGAGAAACCGAGTTGACCGAGCGCGTCGAGACCGCAGACCCCGCCGCCACCGCTCGCACGGGCGGCGACTACCCCGCCGCCCGGCTGCGGCTCCTCCAGGACGACACCCCCACCGGCCCCGACCGCCGGGCCGCCCTCGCCCACCTCACCGACGACTGGCTCGCCGCCCTACTGGCCGGCGCGCTCGCCCCTGCTTCCCGCGGCCCGGCCGCCACCGGCACCGCACTGGTCGCCGTCGGCGGCTACGGCCGCGGCGAACTCTCCCCGCGCAGCGACCTCGACCTGGTGCTGCTGCACGACGGCCGCGCCGCCAGCGCCGCCCTCGCCGCCCTCGCCGACCGCCTCTGGTACCCCGTATGGGACCTCGGCCTGGACCTCGACCACTCCGTCCGCACCCCCGCCGAGGCCCGCCGCGCGGCCCGCGACGACCTCAAGGTGCAGCTCGGCCTGCTCGACGCCCGCCACCTCGCCGGCGACCCCGAACTGACCGCCGCGGTCCGCACCGCCGCCTACGCCGACTGGCGCGAGAGCGCCCCCCGGCGGCTGGCGGAGCTCCGCGAGCTCTGCCAGGAGCGCGCCGCCCGCCACGGCGAGCTCCAGTACCTCCTCGAACCCGACCTCAAGGAGGCCCACGGCGGCCTGCGGGACGCCACCGCCCTACGGGCCATCGCCGCCTCCTGGCTCGCCGACGCCCCCCGCGACGGACTGGAGGCCGCCCGCACCGCGCTCCTGGACACCCGGGACGCCCTGCACCGCACCACCGGGCGCGCCACCGACCGCCTCTCCCTCCAGGACCAGGACCAGGTCGCCGGCGCCCTCGGCCTGCTCGACGCGGACGCCCTGCTCCGCCGCACCTACGAGTCCGCCCGCACCATCGCCTACGCCGCCGACGTCACCTGGCGCGAGGTCGGCCGGGTGCTGCGCGCCCGGTCCGTGAAACCGGCGCTGCGCGGGCTGTTGGCCGGCCGCGGCGGCGCCCGCGGCGAACGCTCGCCGCTCGCCGACGGCGTCGTCGAACTCGACGGCGAGGCGGTGCTGGCCCGCACCGCCCGCCCCGAACGCGACCCGGCGCTGCTGCTGCGCGCCGCGGCCGCCGCCGCCCAGGCCGGGCTCCCGTTGGCCACCCACGCCATCCGCCGCTGCACCGCCGCCCGGGCCGGCGCGCCGCTGGCGGTGCCCTGGCCCGCCGAGGCCCGGGAACAACTGGTCACGCTCCTCGGCGCCGGCGCGCCCACCGTGCCCGTATGGGAGGCCCTGGAGGCCGAGGGCGTCATCGCCGGCCTGCTGCCCGACTGGGAGCGGGTCCGCTGCCGCCCGCAGCGCAACCCCGTGCACACCTGGACCGTGGACCGCCACCTGGTCGAGACCGCGGTCCGCGCCGCCGCGCTGACCCGCCGGGTGCACCGCCCCGACCTCCTCCTGGTCGCCGCCCTGCTGCACGACATCGGCAAGGGCTGGCCCGGCGACCACGCGGTGGCCGGCGAGACCATCGCCCGCGACATGGCCACCCGGCTCGGCTTCGGCCCCGGCGACACCGAGGTGATCGCCGCCCTGGTCCGGCACCACCTGCTGCTCGTCGAGACCGCCACCCGGCGCGACCTGGACGACCCGGAGACCGTCGGCGCGGTCGCCGAGGCCGTCGGCAGCCAGGGCACCCTGGAACTGCTGCACGCCCTCACCGAGGCCGACGCGCTCGCCACCGGGCCGGCGGCCTGGAGCTCCTGGCGCGCCGGGCTCGTCGCCGGCCTCGTCCGACGCGTCGCCGACCGGCTCGCCGGCGGCCCCGCACCGGACCCGCGCGAGACCGACGCCCCCACCGCCGAACAGGAGCGGCTGGCCGTCGAGGCGCAGCGCACCGGCGGCCCGGCGCTGACCCTGTGCCCCCGCCCCGAGGCCGGGTCGACGGACGCCGCCGCGGACGACCCGGGCGCGACCGCCCCGGAACCGGTCGGTGTGGAACTCCTCATCGCCGTCCCCGCCCGCCCGTTGCCCGGCCACCACTCCGCGACGGCCGTGCCGCCCGGCGTGCTCCCCGCGTCCGCCGGCGTGCTGGCCCTGCACCGCCTCACCGTCCGCTCCGCCGAGCTGCGCACCCTCGACCCCCTCGGCCGGGGCCCGGTGCTGCTGCTGAGTTGGCGGGTGGCGGCCGAGTACGGCTCGCTGCCCGAGGCCGCCCGGCTCCGCGCCGACCTCGTCCGGGCCCTCGACGGCTCCCTGGACATCGCCGCCCGCCTCGCCGAACGCGAACGCGCCTACGCCCGCCGCTCCCGCGCGGTCCTCGCCCCGCCGCCGAGCGTCACCGTCGCCGCCGGCAGTTCCCGCACCGCCACCGTCATCGAGGTGCGCGCCCAGGACGCGCACGGGCTGCTGCACCGGATCGGCCGCGCCCTGGACGCGGCCGGCGTCAGCGTGCGCAGCGCCCACATCAGCACCCTCGGCGCCAACGCGGTCGACGCCTTCTACGTGACCGACCCCGACGGCACGCCCCTCCCCGACCCGACGGCCCACGCGGTGGCCGAGGCCGTCGAGTCCGCCCTCCACGACCCGACCCCCGCCCCCTAGAGGCCAACTACCGCTCCCCAGGCCCCGGTTCCCGCCCGCTCGGACGCAACCACTGCGCCCAGGGGCCGACCACTACTGCCCAGCGCCCGAAGCGCTGCCTCCTCGGAACCCAACCGCCGCCCTCCGGAGCCCGACCGCCCCTCCTCCGGGGCCGGGCCCCGTTCTCTCCGGCCTGACCACTGCCCCAGCGGGCCGGCCGCCGCTCTCCAGGACGCGGAGTGCCACCCCGCCGGGGCCCAACCGCCGCCCTCCGGAGCCCGACCGTTGCCCCTCCAGGGCCGAGCTTCGCGCTCTCCGACCCGAGCACTACCCGAGGGGCCGATCCCCGCCTCCAGGTCTGGGGAGCACGGCCTCCAGGCCCGGCCCCCCACCCTGCGGGCCCTGGAGAACCGCCCCTCCAGGGCTCAACCCCCGTTCCCTAAAGGCCCATTAGAGACCGACGCCCATTAGAGGCCGACCGCCCCCGGGGCCCCGCTCCCGTCCTCCGGGGCGCTCGACTCCCGCCCTACGGGGCGTGCCGTCCGCTCCCCGGGGCCCGATGACCCCGACCGCGTAACGTGCTCCCGGGAATACCCTCCGTCGCCCCCGCGTTGTGGCCCGCAAGGGGCGCCTCCGACCCTTACGGGATCCGTTCGTCCACCCCCTACGGCGCCCGCCCCCCTCGGGCAGGGGCCGGATCGCTTGCACGGCCGGATACCCTAGAACCCGACTGGACCTTAGCCCCCGACCCCGAGGATCGACGACCGCCGTGTTCGATACGCTTTCCGACCGCTTGGCGAGTACTTTCAAAAACCTCCGGGGCAAGGGCCGCCTGAGCGAGGCGGACATCGATGCCACCGCGCGCGAGATCCGGATCGCCCTGCTGGAAGCGGATGTCGCGCTGCCGGTCGTCCGGGCCTTCATCAAGCAGGTCAAGGAGCGCGCGCTGGGCTCCGAGGTCAGCCAGGCGCTGAACCCGGCCCAGCAGGTCATCAAGATCGTCAACGAGGAGCTCGTCGGCATCCTCGGCGGCGAGACCCGGCGCCTCCGCCTGGCCAAGCAGCCCCCGACGGTGATCATGCTCGCCGGCCTCCAGGGTGCCGGTAAGACCACCCTCGCCGGCAAGCTGGGCCGCTGGCTCAAGGCCCAGGGACACTCGCCGCTGCTGGTCGCCTGCGACCTCCAGCGCCCCAACGCCGTCAACCAGCTCCAGGTCGTCTCCGAGCGCGCCGGCGTCGCCTTCTACGGCCCCGAGCCGGGCAACGGCGTCGGTGACCCGGTCCAGGTCGCCAAGGACTCCATCGAGCACGCCCGCGGCAAGCAGTACGACGTGGTCGTCGTCGACACCGCCGGCCGCCTCGGCATCGACGCCGAGATGATGCAGCAGGCCGCGGACATCCGGGACGCGGTCAGCCCGGACGAGGTCCTCTTCGTCGTCGACGCGATGATCGGCCAGGACGCGGTCAACACCGCCGAGGCGTTCCGCGACGGCGTCGGTTTCGACGGCGTGGTGCTCTCCAAGCTGGACGGCGACGCCCGCGGTGGTGCCGCGCTCTCCATCGCGCACGTCACCGGCAAGCAGGTCATGTTCGCCTCCAACGGCGAGAAGCTGGACGACTTCGACGCGTTCCACCCGGACCGCATGGCGTCCCGCATCCTCGGCATGGGCGACATGCTCTCGCTCATCGAGAAGGCCGAGCAGACCTTCAGCCAGCAAGAGGCCGAGAAGATGGCGGCCAAGCTGGCGAAGGGGCCCAAGGAGTTCACCCTCGACGACTTCCTGGCCCAGATGGAGCAGGTCCGGAAGATGGGCTCGATCTCCAAGCTGCTCGGCATGCTGCCCGGCATGGCGCAGATGAAGGACCAGATCAACAACCTCGACGAGCGCGAGGTCGACCGCACCGCCGCGATCATCAAGTCGATGACGCCGACCGAGCGCCAGGACCCGACGATCATCAACGGGTCCCGCCGGGCCCGTATCGCCCGGGGTTCCGGCGTCGACGTCAGCATGGTCAAGAACCTCGTCGAGCGGTTCTTCGAGGCCCGCAAGATGATGTCGCGGATGGCCCAGGGCGGCGGGACGCCCGGCATGCCCGGCATCCCGGGCATGGGTGGCGGCGCCGGCCGGAAGAAGAAGCAGATCAAGCAGGCCAAGGGCAAGCGCAAGAGCGGCAACCCGATGAAGCGCAAGGCCGACGAGGAGGCCGCGGCGGCGCGCCGCGAGGCGGCCGCGGCCGGCAACCCGCTCGGCCTGCCGCAGGGCGGCCAGGACCCGCAGAACTTCGAACTCCCCGAAGAATTCAAGAAGTTCATGCAGTGACGCGACGGAACTGACCTGAGCCCCCGGCCACCTCTCGGTGGTCGGGGGCTCGGTCGTTGCGCTCAGAGGTCCCGTCTAACGGGTGCGCGCGATCAGATACCGGAAGACGTTCGCCATCCAGACCGTCCCGTCCGCCCGTTGGTACGGCTGGAGCGCTTCGGCCAGCTCCTTCTCCACCTGCCGTGCTCCGGCCGCCTCTAGCGCCGCGTCGAACAGCCCGGTCGACAGCATCCCGCGCACCGCGCTCGTCATGTCCGCGTACCCGAACGGGCAGGCCACCCGCCCCGATCCGTCGGGCCGCAGCCCCGCCCGGCCCGCCAGCTCCTCCAGGTCGTCCCGCCCGGCCGGCCGCCAGCCGGCGCCCAGGCTCGCCGCGGGTTCGGCCAGCCGCCGTGCCACCCCCAGCACCCCGGCCACCGCGCACCGTTCCACCGGGCCCCAGCCGCCCAGCACCACCGCGCTGCCGCGCTCGGCCATCGCCGCCGCCGCGGTCAGCGCCCCGGCGACCTCCTGCGCCCCGCCGCCGCAGCCCACCGGATGGAACGCCGTGATCACGGTGAACGCCGCGTCCGCCGGCGCCGCGTCCGCCAGCCCGCCGCTGACCAGCCGGGTGACCTCCGGCATCCCGTCCGGCGTGAGCCGCTCGCGCGCCAGCTCCAGCCGGCACTCGTCCGCGTCCACACCGCTGACCTGCGCCCCGCGTGTCGCCGCGAGCAGCAGGGCCAGCCCGGAACCACAGCCCAGCCCCAGCAGCCGGGAGCCGGGCCCGATGCCCAGCCGGTCGTATGCGGCCTCGTAGAGGGGGACCAGCATCCGCTCCTGGATCTCCGCCCAGTCGCGGGCACGGGCGCGGGTGCCGGCCGGCGCGGCCGGGCCGGCGCTGGGGAGGTACCCGGTGTTCGGAAGCTGGTGCCGCACGAGCGTGGGTGACATCGATAGCGCCCCTATTCGCCGAGAACCCGAAGCTGATCAGTACCGTCCGCCCCCGTGTTTCCAAGCGTTGCGCCCCCTGCGAACCAGACAACTGCGCAACCGACCGGGCGTCCAGGGGGTGCGCCGGGGATTGGCTCCCGCGCGCCCCTGTGTGCGCCGGGCCGTGCACTCCCGGAGCGCCGTTCCAGGGTGCCCCGAGGCCCGCGGTCCCGCCACGCAGCGTCGACCGCGCGCCGGCCCCGCCCGCGGGACCCGCCTCGGGGCGACGGATCCCGCGGCCCTACGGTGGACGGGACGGACCGGCGCCCACGACATTTCGTACCGTCGGCAACATCGCCTCGGACCTGCGGCCCGAGGCGCGGTCGGCGTACGCCATGTGGCGTACGCGGGGGTACGCGCCCTACGTACCGGCTTGCCACTGGCGGGGCGCCTTCTGTGCAGATCGACGTACCACGCACGGGCCACGCCTCCTGCCCAGAAACTGACCGGTACGTGCAAATTATTTGGGATGCCCCGGAATCGGAACACCGGGCGACTCCGGCTCGTTGTCACGACGTGAGCACGACACCGCCTGTTCTCGCCGCCGAGCTGGCGCTCGCCTGGGCCGACATTCAACGGCACCACCCCGAGCTGCCGGACCTGGCCGCGCCCGAATCCCTGATCGGAGAGTCCTCGTCCGCCTGTGGCGCCGAGCTCTCCTTCGAACGGCTGCTCCACGAGGCAGTCCACGGCATCGCCGCCGCCCGCGGCATCCGCGACACCTCCCGGGCAGGCCGCTATCACAACCGCCGGTTCCTGGCGATCGCCGAGGAGCTGGGCCTGGACCACACCGACGAGCCGCATCCCAGCAGCGGCTTCTCGCTGGTCACGCTGAACCCCGAGGCCAGACGGCGCTACCGCCCCACCATCGAGCGGCTCGCCAGAGCCCTCAAGGCCCACAGTGCCGCAACCGCCACCGACACCGCCCGCAGCTTCCGCGGGCCGGCCGCCCGGCACGGCTCCTCCGGGGGTGGCGTCCGCGTCAAGGCCGTGTGCGACTGCGGGCGCAATGTCCGGGTCGTTCCATCCGTGCTGGCCCAGGCGCCGATCGTCTGCGGCGGCTGCGGCAAGCCCTTCCGCATCCCCGAGGTGGCCGCGGTCGGCTGACCTCCGGGCGTGTGGCACAATTGCCTGCTGTACTCGACAGTCGCATAGGATCCCTCTCTCCTCCGGCTGACGCGTCCATCGGGGCCCCCGAGTACCGCAACCCCACGTGGCATCTCGTTGTGCCCCACCACGTCAAGACCAGGAGACCCCACTCCAGTGGCAGTCAAGATCAAGCTGAAGCGTCTGGGCAAGATCCGTTCGCCTCACTACCGCATCGTCGTCGCCGACTCCCGCACCCGCCGGGACGGTCGTGCCATCGAGGAGATCGGCCTGTACCACCCGGTGCAGAACCCCTCCCGCATCGAGGTCGACTCGGAGCGTGCGCAGTACTGGCTGAGCGTCGGCGCCCAGCCGACCGAGCCCGTGATGGCCATCCTCAAGGTCACCGGCGACTGGCAGAAGTTCAAGGGTCTGCCGGCCCCGGCGCCGATGAAGGTCGCCGAGCCGAAGGCCGACAAGAGCGCCCTCTTCGAGGCCGCTGCCAAGGCTTCCGGTGACGAGCCGAAGGGTGAGGCCATCACCCCGAAGGCGAAGAAGGCCGACAAGAAGGCGGACGAGGCCGCGGCCGAGTCCACCTCCGAGTCCACCGAGGACTGAGCGTGCTTGAGGAGGCCCTTGAGCACCTCGTCAAGGGCATCGTCGACAACCCCGACGACGTGCAGGTAGCCTCGCGCACCCTGCGCCGCGGGCGGGTGCTGGAGGTCCGGGTCCACCCCGACGACCTCGGCAAGGTGATCGGCCGCAACGGCCGCACCGCCCGTGCACTGCGGACCGTCGTGGGCGCGATCGGCGGCCGGGGCATCCGCGTCGACCTCGTCGACGTCGACCAAGTTCGCTGATCAAGTTGAACACCGGCTCGGGCCGGGGAGGGCCTTCGGGTCGTCCCCGGCCCGCGTCCGTATGCGAGCGTGGAACCCCAGGGGCACTCCCGGCGGCCCGCACGGCCACCCGTCCCTTTGTTCCACCACCGTCACCATCAATTGAGGAACCATGACGTTCCTCAGCCACGTCCGCGAGAGCGGCGGCGGCTTAGCCGCAAAGGGAGCAGAACAGTGCAGCTGGTAGTCGCCCGGATCGGCCGCGCCCACGGCATCAAGGGCGAGGTCACCGTAGAGGTGCGCACCGACGAGCCGGAGCTCCGGCTCGCCCCGGGCGCCGTCCTGGCCACCGACCCGTCGTCCGCCGGGCCGCTGACCATCGCCACCGGCCGGGTCCACAGCGGCCGGCTGCTGCTGTGCTTCGACGGCGTCGCGGACCGCACCGCCGCCGAGGCGCTGCGCAACACCTTGCTGATCGCCGAGGTCGACCCCGAGGAACTCCCCGAGGATCCCGAGGAGTTCTACGACCACCAGTTGATCGACCTCGATGTCGTCACCCGGGACGGCACCGCCGTCGGCCGGATCACCGAGGTGTCCCACCTGCCCTACCAGGACCTGCTGATCGTCGCCCGGCCCGAGGGCGGCGACGTCATGATCCCGTTCGTCGCCGAGATCGTGCCCGAGATCGACCTGGAGGAGCAGCGCGCGATCATCGACCCGCCGCCGGGACTCCTCGACGAGACCCAGGCCGAGATCGCCTCCAACTGCGAGGAGAGCTGATGCGGCTCGACGTCGTCACGATCTTCCCCGAGTACCTCGAACCGCTGAACGTCTCGCTGGTCGGCAAGGCCCGCGCCCGCGGACAGCTCGACGTGCGCATCCACGACCTGCGGGAGTGCACGCACGACAAGCACCACACGGTCGACGACACCCCCTACGGTGGCGGCCCCGGCATGGTCATGAAGCCCGAGCCGTGGGGTGAGGCGCTCGACGGCATCCTGGCGTCCGGCGAGGGCGAGCCGGTCGTGATCGTTCCGACGCCCAGCGGCGTCCCGTTCACCCAGCAGCTCGCCGTCGAACTCTCCGCCAAGCCCTGGCTGGTGTTCACCCCGGCCCGCTACGAGGGCATCGACCGCCGCGTCATCGAGGAGTACGGCGGCCGCCTGGACGTCCGCGAGGTCTCCATCGGCGACTACGTCCTGGCCGGCGGCGAGGCCCCGGTGCTGGTCATGGTCGAGGCGGTGGCCCGGCTGCTGCCCGGCGTCCTCGGCAACGCCGCCTCCCACCAGGACGACTCCTTCGCCCCCGGGGCGATGGCCGACCTCCTGGAGGGGCCCGTCTACACCAAGCCCCCGGAGTGGCGCGGCCGCGCCATCCCGGAGGTGCTGGTCAGCGGCCACCACGGCAAGATCGCCCGGTGGCGCCGCGACGAGGCGTTCCGCCGTACCGACCGCAACCGCCCCGATCTGATCGAGCGCGCCGACCCCGCCGCCTTCGACAAGAAGGACCGCGAGATGCTCTCCATATTGGGCTGGGCCAAGGGCGAGGACGGCCGATTTGGGCGGACGAACCACGTCGTGGAAGAATGAGCCGCTGCTGTCCGCGCCCGGCGTGCGCCCCTGCCACAGGGGGACCGACGTCCGCCCGGTGACCGGCAGCGAACCAATCTTTCCGATCATTCCGCTGATGACCTGTGGCATCGGCGAAGAAAGCAGTGGGTCATGAACCTCCTCGACTCCGTCGACTCCGCGGCGCTGCGCAGCGACATCCCGGCCTTCCGCCCGGGTGACACCGTCAACGTCCACGTCCGCGTCATCGAGGGCAACCGCTCTCGTGTGCAGCAGTTCAAGGGCGTTGTCATCCGCCGCCAGGGCGCCGGCGTGCGCGAGACCTTCACGGTCCGCAAGGTCAGCTTCTCGGTCGGCGTCGAGCGCACCTTCCCGGTGCACACCCCGATCGTCGAGAAGATCGAGGTCGTCACCCGCGGTGACGTGCGCCGCGCCAAGCTGTACTACCTCCGCGAGCTGCGCGGCAAGGCCGCCAAGATCAAGGAGAAGCGCGAGCGCTGAGCCCGCCGCACCGGAGCGGCAACGACCAGCTCCGATGCACCGCGAGACCACGCTCGCGACCGGCGTCCGGGCCCGGCCGGATAGGCTCTGGGCCTCATGGACACCGACGCACAGCTCACGGAGCGCGACCCCACTCCCGACCCCGACCAGGGGCCGGAGCGGCGGTCGCGCTCCGCGCGTTTTCGGGCCCGGGTCGGTGAGCTGCGGTACCGGCCGATCACCCTCTTCGCGCTGTGCCTGGCGTTCCTTTTCCTGCTCAGCACCTTCGTCGCGCAGCCGTTCCTGATCCCCAGCACCTCCATGGAGAACACCCTTCGGGTCGGTGACCGGGTCCTGGTGAACAAGCTGGCGTACCGTTTCGGCGCCACCCCCCGGCGCGGCGACGTCATCGTCTTCGACGGCACCGGATCTTTCGTTCACAGGGAGCAGGGGGAGAATCCCGTCACGGGACTGCTGCGCAAGGCCGGCGCGGCGCTGGGCCTGGCCCGGTCCGACGACACCGACTACGTCAAGCGCGTCATCGGCGTCGGCGGGGACCGGGTGACCTGCTGCGACAAACGGGGGCGGATCGACGTGAACGGTGAGCCGGTGACCGAGGGGTATCTCCATCCCGGGGACGCGCCCTCCGCCGTCCCCTTCGACATCGTGGTGCCCCCGGGCCGGTTGTGGGTCATGGGCGACCACCGGGCCCGCTCCAGCGACTCCCGCGACCACCTCGGCGAACCGGGTGGCGGCACCATCCCGGTGGACAGGGTCATCGGCCGTGCCGCGTTGATCACCTGGCCGTTCAGCCGTTGGAGCGCCCTCGACACCCCTGGGGCGTTCGCCCGTATACCGGCCCCGGCAGGCCCCCATGGGTAGCCACGGACGTCCCCGCCACGGGGAGCAGAGCTCCGTGGGGCCGGGTCCGGAGGCCGACGGGACGCCCGGTGGCCAGGGGGAGGCCGCCGACGCGGCGCCGGGATCCCGTCGGGCGACCGGCGGGCGGGCCGAGCGACGCCGGCAGGCCAAGCGCATCAAGCGTCGCAGGCGCCGCTCCTACCTCAAGGAGATCCCGATCCTCATCGGGGTGGCGCTGGCCATCGCGCTGGTCCTGAAGACGTTCCTGGTGCAGGCGTTCGTGATCCCGTCCGGCTCCATGGAGCAGACGATCAAGATCGGCGACCGGGTGCTGGTCGACAAGCTCACCCCGTGGTTCGGTGCCAAGCCGCACCGCGGCGACGTCGTCGTCTTCAAGGACCCCGGCGGCTGGCTCAAGGGCGAGCAGAACCAGCCCACCGGCAGCCCCGGCCCGATCAAGGACGTCATGACCTTCATCGGACTGCTGCCGTCCGCCAACGAGCAGGACCTCATCAAGCGGGTGATCGCGGTCGGCGGCGACACCGTCCGCTGCTGCGACAAGCAGGGTCGGGTCACCGTCAACGGCACCCCGCTCACCGAGCCCTATGTGCACCCCGGAAACCCGCCCTCCGAGCTGAAGTTCACCGTGAACGTCCCCACCGGGCGGATCTTCGTGATGGGTGACCACCGCTCCAACTCGGCGGATTCGCGCTACCACTTGGACGAGCCGTACCACGGCACCGTTTCCGAGGACAACGTCGTCGGCCGCGCGGTGGTCATCGCCTGGCCGTTCAGCCACTGGCGGTTCCTCGAAGAGCGGGACACCTTCGCCACCGTGCACGACGCGCCGGGTGCGAGGGCCTCGGCGGCGGGTGCAGCGCATAGGGTGTCACCCGACAGTTTGGCCGTACTCCCGACCCCTGCGGAACTCCCGCTCGTTATGGGAGTGGTGGGCCTGCACCGGTTGACGGGCAGGCGACAGCGCGGAGTGAGGAGTGGATGTGGGGGACTTGGCGGTCGGCGCGCGGTCCGGAACCGAAGAGCCCGAAGAGCCGGCGGGACGCGGTGAGTCCATGTCGCAGGCGGCGAGTTCCGTATCTCAGCCACAGGCCCAGTCAGGCGGGTCCGCGCCGGACCGGCCGCGGACCGATCTATCGAAGCAGTCGGACACAGCGGCCGACGAGGAGGCGATCGGCAGCGTGACCAAAGGCAAGAAGCCGCGTGCCTTCTGGAAGGAACTGCCGATCCTCATCGGCATCGCCCTGATCCTCGCACTGTTGATCAAGACGTTCCTGGTGCAGGCGTTCTCGATCCCGTCCGACTCGATGCAGGACACCCTCCAGCGCGGGGACCGGGTGCTGGTCGACAAGCTGACGCCGTGGTTCGGCTCCAAGCCGCAGCGCGGCGAGGTCGTCGTCTTCCACGACCCGGGCGGCTGGCTCAACGAGACCCCCACCCCGCAGCCCAACCCCGTGCAGAAGGTCCTCAGCTTCATCGGGCTGATGCCGTCGGCCGAGGAGAAGGACCTGATCAAGCGGGTCATCGCGGTCGGCGGTGACACCGTCGAGTGCCAAGGCACCGGCCCGGTGAAGGTCAACGGCAAGGCCCTGAAGGAAGATTCCTACATCTTCCCCAACGCCACCCCGTGCGGCGACCGCCCGTTCGGCCCGATCCACGTCCCCAAGGGGCGGATCTGGGTCATGGGCGACCACCGGGACGACTCCCTCGACTCCCGTTACCACCAGAACCTCCCCGGCAACGGAACGGTCTCCGAGTCCGAGGTCGTCGGTCGCGCCTTCACCATCGCCTGGCCGATCAACCGCTGGGCAACCCTCCCCGTACCGGACACCTTCGACCAGTCCGGGATCAACAAGGCAATGGGTGCGGCTCCGGCCGCCATGGGGCTCGCCGGCGCGGTGCCGCTCGTCATCTGGCGCCGCAGGAGGCTGACCGCAGCGCGTAACCCCAGGTAAGGTGCCGTCCCGGATCTTCGACGCGGGCCCGCCCCGCGGGGCGGGAGCGCTGGGATGAGCAGCACTACGGAACGATCGACGGACGGCCACGGCCGGACCACGGGCAGCATCCTGTCCGGTCTGGCCGTGGCCGTCGGCTGTGTGCTGTTCCTGGGGGGCTTCGTGTGGGGCGCGCTGATCTACCGCCCGTACACCGTGCCCACCGACTCGATGTCGCCCACCATCGCCGCCGGCGCCCGGGTCCTCGCCGAGAAGGTCGACGGCTCGGAGATACGCCGCGGCGACGTCGTCGTCTTCAAGGACTCCACCTGGAGCGACCTGCCGATGGTCAAGCGGGTCGTCGGTATCGGTGGCGACAAGGTCGCCTGCTGCACCAAGAAGGGCCAACTCACGGTCGACGGATCCCCCGTCGAAGAACCGTATCTCCAGGGCAGTGGCCCGGCCTCGCCCGTCGGATTCCGGGCCACTGTCCCCGCCGACCAGCTCTTCCTCCTCGGCGACCACCGCAACGACTCCCTCGACTCCCGCGTCCACCTCACCGACGGCGATCACGGCTCCGTGCCGCGCAGCGCCGTCGTCGCCCGGGTCGACGCCCGGGCCTGGCCGCTCGACAGCATCGGCATGCTCCAGCGCCCCGAGGGCTTCGCCGCGCTCCCGGGCGGCACCTCGCGACCGGGACCGCTCTCGCCCATCGTCCTGGCGGTCGTCGCCGGAGCCGTGCTCATCCTTGGGGGAGCCTCGTACGGGCCGATCGTGCGACGGAAGGGACGCGGACGTGGGTGAGCGGGAGTTGAGGCCGGGGCCGGAGCGGGTGGCTGTCGGGACGGACGGCCCGGAAGGGGGCGGCGAGTCGGGCGCGAAGCCTGTGGCAAGCGAGGCTGCTGTCTCTGCGCAGGACGCCGGGGTGCGCCAGGTATCCCGCGTCGTACTGCTCGATCCGGACGACCGGATCCTGTTGCTGCACGGCTTCGAACCGGACAGCCCGTACGAGACCTGGTGGTTCACCCCCGGAGGCGGCCTGGAGGGCGCCGAGACCCGTGCGGAGGCGGCCCTGCGCGAGCTCGCCGAGGAGACCGGTATCACCGAGGCCACCCTCGGCCCGCTGCTGTGGAAGCGCCGCTGCGCCTTCCCGTTCGACGGGCGACGCTGGGAACAGGACGAGTGGTACTACCTGGCACGGACCGACCGGACCACCACCGACACCGCGGGCCACACGGACCTGGAACGACGCAGCGTCTCCGGATTGAGGTGGTGGACCTCGGAGGAACTGTCGGCGTCGCATGAGACGGTGTATCCGACCAGACTCGCCGAGCTGCTGCGCACACTGCTCGACGAAGGGCCCCCGAGTGCGCCGGTGCTCCTGGAGACCGAGAGGGTCTGACGCACAATAGGGGGACGCACGGCTGAAGGGGATCTGCCATGAGCGCCGAGGACCTCGAAAAGTACGAGACCGAGATGGAGCTGAAGCTCTACCGGGAGTACCGAGACGTCGTCGGGCTGTTCAAATACGTGATCGAGACCGAGCGTCGCTTCTACCTCACCAACGATTACGAGATGCAGGTGCACTCCGTCCAGGGTGAGGTGTTCTTCGAGGTCTCGATGGCCGACGCCTGGGTCTGGGACATGTATCGACCGGCCCGGTTCGTCAAGCAGGTGCGAGTGCTCACGTTCAAGGACGTGAACATCGAAGAGCTCAACAAGAGCGATCTGGATCTTCCTGGAAGCTGAGCGGCGGCCCGTGGGGCGACGCGGCCGGGGGCAGAGGCGGAGGAAGCCGGGCGCCTACGCGCGCCGCCCTGACGGGTGACGGAGTTGTCCACAGCAAGGCGGTTGTCCACCAAGATCCAATAGATCTGCGCGAAGGCGTCACAGTCGGTGCCGGAGGTGGTACCGCATGAACGCCATGCACACCGGCCAGCAGGCCGTGGACGCGACAGACGCCGGAACCAACGGGAAGTTCGGCAACCCCAAGCGCCAAGAGTGCGCACCCTGCGCACCAGGAGATGGTGACAGTGCTCCCAAGGGCCCCGCTCGGGGGTCGCGGAGCGGAGGCCACGGGTTAGCCCGCGAGCCCGGAAGGCGGGCCGACGGCCGTTCGCCGACGGACCGCGGGGGGCGAGCGCTGCCGGAAGCCTCAACAGCACGCGCAGTGCCCGCACCCCCGGCAGCGGCGCAGCCCGCGCAACCAACCGCCCCGATGACGCCGCGCAATGCCCTCGGCCGCTACGGCGAGGACCTGGCCGTGCGGCGGCTGCTCGAAGCCGGGATGCGGATCCTCGACCGCAACTGGCGCTGCCGCGACGGAGAGATCGACATCGTCGCCGCCGACGGCGACGCCCTGGTCGTCTGCGAAGTCAAGACCCGCCGGGCGAGCTGGTACGAACACCCCATGGCGGCGGTTCGGCCCGAGAAGACCGCCCGGCTGCGACTGCTCGCCGAGCGCTGGATGGAACGGCACGGCGGCCCGCCGACCGGCGGCGTCCGCATCGATGTCATCGGCGTCCTCCTGCCCGCCCGCGGCGCCCCCGTGGTCGAGCACGTACGGGGGGTGGCGTGATGGGATTCGCCCGCACCTGCTCCGTGGCCCTGGTCGGCGTCGAGGGCGTGGTCGTCGAGGTCCAGGCCGATCTGGAGCCCGGCGTGGCCGCGTTCACCCTGGTCGGGCTGCCCGACAAGAGCCTGGTCGAGTCCAGGGACCGGGTCCGCGCCGCGGTGGTCAATTCCGGGGGCGAGTGGCCGCAGAAGAAGCTCACCGTCGGCCTCAGTCCGGCGTCGGTCCCCAAGAGCGGCAGCGGCTTCGACCTCGCCGTGGCCTGCGCGGTCCTCGGCGCCGCCGAGCGGCTCGATCCCCGCGAGCTCACCGACCTCATGATGATCGGCGAGCTCGGTCTCGACGGCCGGGTCCGCCCCGTCCGAGGCGTGCTGCCCGCCGTGCTCGCCGCCGCCGAGGCCGGCTACCGCCAGGTCGTCGTGCCGGAACAGACCGTCGCCGAAGCCTCACTCGTCCCCGGCGTCGCCGTCCTCGGCATTCGCAGCCTGCGGCAACTCATCGCCGTGCTCAGCGACGAACCGGTCCCCGAAGAGGACACCCTCCTCGCCGAAGGCCGCCCCGATCCGCTCCTGGCCGGGCTCGCCATGCCCGGCAACGGCGTCACCGCCGGCCTGCCATCCAGCGAGCACACCCCCGACCTCGCCGATGTCGCCGGTCAGCACAACGCCCGACGCGCCCTCGAAGTGGCCGCCGCCGGGCGCCACCACATCTTCTTCAAGGGCCCACCGGGCGCCGGCAAAACCATGCTCGCCGAACGACTCCCAGGGCTACTGCCACCCCTGACACCCAAGGAGTCCCTGGAGGTCACCGCTGTCCACTCGGTCGCCGGCACCCTTCCACCCGGTCAGCCACTCGTCCACCGCCCGCCCTACTGCGCCCCGCACCACTCCGCCACCATGGCCTCCTTGGTCGGCGGCGGGACCGGGCTGCCCCGCCCAGGGGCGGTATCCCTCGCCCACCACGGCGTACTGTTCGTCGACGAGGCGGCCGAGTGCAGCCCGCGCGTCCTGGACGCGCTTCGCCAACCACTCGAATCCGGCCATGTCGTCGTGGCCCGCGCCGGCGGCATGATGCGGATGCCCGCGCGCTTCCTGCTCGCCCTCGCGGCCAACCCGTGCCCCTGCGGGCGGCACGGCACCGCCGCCGGCGGCTGCGAATGCCGGCCCTCCTCGATCCGCCGGTATCGCGCCCGACTCTCCGGGCCGTTGATGGACCGCATCGATCTCCGGATCGCCGTGGAGCCGGTCGCCCGCTCCGAACTGATCGCCCTCGGCCGCAGCGCCGAATCCACCGCCACCGTCGCCGAACGCGTCCGCGCTGCCCGCGAACGCGCCGCGGCCCGCTTCGCCGACACGCCCTGGCAGACCAACAGCGAGGTGCCCGGTCACGAGCTACGGACCCGCTGGCCGGTACACCCCGGCGCGCTCAACCAGGTCGAACGCGACCTGGAATGCGGCCTCTTGACGGCCCGTGGCCTCGACCGGGTCCTCCGCGTCGCCTGGACCGCCGCCGACCTGGCGGGCCGCGACCGCCCGACCAAAGAGGACGTCAACTGGGCCCTGGAACTCCGCACGGGCGTACGGCGCGGGGCCATCACGACGCAGACGGGCACGACAACGTGGGCCGGCACGGGAGGCGGAGCGGGAACGTCCACCGTGGCCGGGGCGAGACTGCGCGGTGACGCCGACGTACAGCCAACAGCAGGGACGGAACGGACCCCGGATCCCGATCCGGAGGGGCAACCGGGGGCGAGGACGGAGCCGGAGACCACACGGACGGGAGCTCACACGATGAGGACGGGAACGGAGCGGCCGGCGACGGCAGTGCCCAGCACGGGGCAACCGTTGCCAACGACCGAGGAGGAGAGGTTCAAGAAGACACGGGAACACAGGCCGCGGATCGCCCTCGTCCGCCCGGTGGATGGCGAGGATGAGCGATGAACGCCATCGATGAATGGGGCTTCGTCACCAAGAGGTCGGAGGAGGAGCCCCTACCGGGGGCGAGTCCGGGGCGTGGAGCGGAGTCGAAATCTGGCTCGGGGGTGGGTTCCGGCAAGCGGTGCCCCACCCACAGTGCCCTGGCGAAACCCGGCCGCACCTTTGGGGCGTCCGGCGGGCCGCCCCGCGCGACGGCCGATGTGGCCACCGGGAAACGCGCCACTCCCCGTACCGCAACCCCGGCTCCCCGCAGCTACGAACCGCAGCGAGCCGCCCGCGCCGCGCTCACCCGGATCCTCGAACCGGGTGACGAAACCGCCGGCCGCTGGCTGCGCGAGCTGGGCCCGGTGGCCCTCTGGCACGCGCTGTCCGAGGACGATGCGCCACCACCCGTCGGTGCCAGCCCGACCAAGTTCGCGGGCCTCCGGCTGCGCGCGGCGCGGGCCCGGCCCGCCGCCGACCTCGCCGCCGTCGCCGCGCTCGGCGGACGCTTCATCTGCCCGGGCGACGAGGAATGGCCCAGCCAACTGGACGACCTCGGCGACGCCCGCCCCATCGGCCTCTGGGTGCGCGGCGCGGCCAACTTACGGATCTGGGCGCTCCGCTCGGTCGCCGTGGTCGGGGCACGGGCCTGCACCGACTACGGCGCTCACTTGGCCACCACCCTCGGCGCGGGGCTCGCCGAACGCGGCTGGACCATCGTCTCCGGCGCGGCGTACGGCGTGGACGGCGCTGCCCATCGCGGCGCGCTCGCCGCGGACGGCCCGACCATCGCCGTACTCGCCTCCGGCACCGACCATCCCTATCCGCGCGGACACACCGAGTTGATCGACCGGATCGCCGAACAGGGGCTGGTCATCGCCGAGTTGCCACCAGGAGACCATCCCACCCGGAGCCGCTTCGTCCAACGTAATCGCGTCATCGCCGCCCTGACCCGCGGGACGGTCGTCGTGGAGGCCGAACTCCGCAGCGGATCGCTGGTCACCGCCCGACGAGCGTTGGATCTCGGGCGCTTCACGATGGGCATGCCGGGCCCGATCACCAGCGGACTCTCCGCCGGGGTACATCAACTCCTGCGCGGAGAGGCGGCGGTGGTCACCGACGCGGACGAGGTCATCGAACTCGTCGGCAGCATCGGTGATCTGGGCCCCGAACGTCGTGGCCCGACGCTCGCCCGCGACCTGTTGGACCCGGTCGCCCTCCGAGTGCTCGAAGCGCTTCCCGCACGTGGCGGCACTGATACCGCCCACGTGGCCCGGGAGTCGGGCACGCCCCGCGATCTCACCCAGGGCAAGCTCTTTGAGCTCCACTCCCTCGGATTCGTTCAAAGGTGCGGTGAGGGCTGGGAGTTGGTGCGACGCGCCAACTCGACCGAAGGTTCCCGGCGAGGCGGTACTTGACCTGGCGCGAACGGGTGAAAGGGTGAGGGGAATGACCGCAGAAGCCAGATTTGCCGTGCTTCGGCATATGCGGCAGGCCCGTTGGACGCCCCCGATTCGGCACGGCGCACGCAAAGGATCTCGCCCGTTGCACCACCTCGTCCGCCCCTACCGCCCCCCAGGGGCGCACTCCCGGCGCACACGCCTCCGGCGCTCCGTCCGAGTGCCGCCGTGTCGCGCAAAGTAACCCTGGGGTGCGGGCAGCGGAACGTATCTGCGCACACTCAACCTGCCTTCCTCGCACACCGCGACGCTGCGGTCACGCTACGCTCACGACAGTTCAAGCCTCATACACCCACCCACCCCCGTCTCGGCAGAACGGCTCAAGGCGACGAATGCCCCAGCACACCTCCGGGTCTGACCGCGCGGCAGTACCACCCGCCGCGCGCGGCAGCGTGCGCCCCGCCCCGCCCACCTCGCTCGACGAGCTGTGGCGCTCCTACAAGGCGTCAGGCGACGGACGCCTGCGGGAACAGTTGATCCTGCACTACTCGCCGCTGGTCAAATACGTCGCCGGCCGCGTCAGCGTCGGACTGCCACCCAACGTCGAGCAGGCCGACTTCGTTTCCTCCGGAGTCTTCGGACTCATCGACGCCATCGAGAAGTTCGAGCCCGAACGCTCCATCAAGTTCGAGACGTACGCCATCACTCGCATCCGCGGCGCGATGATCGACGAACTGCGGGCCCTGGACTGGATCCCGCGCTCCGTACGCCAGAAGGCCCGGGCCGTGGAACGTGCCTACGCCACCCTCGAAGCGCAACTGCGGCGTACCCCGACCGAGGCGGAGGTCGCCGACGAGATGGGCATCCCGCTCGAAGAACTCCACGGCGTCTTCAGCCAACTGTCCCTGGCGAACGTCGTCGCGCTGGAGGAACTCCTCCACGTCGGAGGCGAGGGCGGAGAACGCCTGAGCCTGATGGACACCCTGGAGGACACCGCCGCCGAGAACCCGGTCGAGATCGCCGAGGATCGCGAACTGCGGCGGCTGCTGGCTCGCGCCATCAACACCCTGCCCGACCGCGAGAAGACCGTGGTCACCCTCTACTACTACGAGGGCCTCACCCTCGCCGAGATCGGCAACGTCCTCGGCGTCACCGAGAGCAGGGTCAGCCAGATCCACACCAAGTCCGTACTCCAGCTCCGCGCGAAGCTGGCGGATGTTGGGCGTTGAGAGCAGCGGGTGCCTCCGGGGGATGCGGCGGATGGGCAATGGTCCGTTGTATGGAGGTGGTGGGCTTCGGGGCCGCGGGTCCTTGGCGCTACTGGATTGTTCGCCCGATCACGGGCCGCGGTAATGGGGTGGGCTGGGGAACGGCATAACGGCCGGGAGAGCGAAGCCGCGACATCGCTCCCGCATCGATGTCGCGATGACCCGCGTCGCGACAATCCATGTTGCGATGCGGAGTGCCACGACGAGGACGCCATCCGTACAGTGGTGACGTGCCCAGGATTCGAGCGGCCTCGGTGGCCGAGCACCGGACGATGCAGCGCGGCGCCCTCTTGGACGCCGCCCGCACACTGCTGTCCGAGGGCGGAACGGAAGCGCTGACCTTCCCTGCCCTCGCCGAGCGCACAGGACTCGCGCGCTCCTCCGTATACGAGTACTTCCGTTCCCGCGCGGCCGTCGTCGAAGAACTGTGCGCCGCCGACTTCCCCGTATGGGCCGCGGAGGTCGAGTCGGCGATGGAGAGTGCCGAGACGCCCGAAGGGAAGGTCGAGGCGTATGTGCGCCGGCAACTCGCCCTGGTCGGCGACCGCCGCCACCGCGCCGTCGTCGCCATCTCCGCCGGTGAACTCGACGCCGGAGCCCGCGAGAAGATCCGCGCGGCGCACGGCGGACTGATCGCCATGATCGTCGAGGCGCTGGCCACTCTCGGCCACGCACAGCCCCGTCTCGCCGCGATGCTGCTCCAGGGAGTCGTCGACGCCGCGGTCCGCCGCATCGAACTCGGCGCCGCCGAGAACCCGGAAGAGATCACGGAGGCAGCGGTGGCAATGGCCCTCAACGGGGTGCGCGGCTGAATCCCGGCGTGAGGTGGGGGCTTCCGGCAGAGCGGTGAGGCCGCCGGCACTGGAGGTGAGGGCTGGTTTGTTGGGGGAGGAGTGGCTGGCTCCCGAACTTTGGGCTTTCCCGCCCCCGCCCCCGCCTCCTCCACCTCCCCAAACTGGTCGTTTGCCC